>NZ_CP169531.1:4092500-4201419 GCF_041950555.1 Zobellella sp. DQSA1 | reverse complement strand
CCTTGACTTATGCCGGATCATCACAGCCTCATACACAGGATCCTCCACTTTATAAACAAGCTACCCACATCATGATGATGGCGTAACCGGTGAAATAAAGTGCTGCGGATCCGGTCCCTATCAACCGGCAACCAGGGTAAATCATTCCCGCAAATCAAATTTGATAATGGTTATCAATTTTATTTCATAGTAGCCTGTTAAGGCTCATCGCCGCCTTGAGCCGGCGGCGTCGCTACCTAAAACACAAGGAGAAAGGCATGAATAAGACACACTATTTGGCAGGACTCATTCTGTTTTCCGCCACCCTCCCCGCGCTGGCGGATGAATGCACCCTGACCATCGACGGCAACGATGCCATGCAGTTCGACCAGCAGGAACTGAGCGTACCCGCCAGTTGCCAGGAAGTAACCCTGACCCTGCACCACAGCGGCAACCTGGCCAAAAACATCATGGGCCACAACTGGGTACTGAGCAAAACGGCGGACATGCAGGCCATTGCCACCGACGGTATTGCCGCCGGTGCCGACAACGGCTACCTGCCGGCAGACGATGAACGTGTCCTTGCCCACACCGACATGATAGGGGGCGGCGAAAGCAGCACCATCAGCTTCAGTACCGCCAACCTGAGCAGCGCGGAAGACTACAGCTTTTTCTGCTCCTTCCCCGGCCATATCGGTGTCATGAAAGGCAGCTTCAAGATCACCGAGTAACCTTCCCAAGCGCCGCTCTGCCGGCGCTTTTTGGGTAGCGGCACCACTTTTATCCCCTGATTCCGCCCCTCAAGCCGGACAAGATCCCAGCCCAAACCCGTTCTATATTTAATCGTCGTGATATCAATAGAAGAAATTAGCGGTTTATTTCCAACCCTGATTTCCCTTAGCATCAGCGCTTTATTCTTATACTGGAGAATCCCATGTTGAAGCAGATCAAGCTGCTGGGCGCCGCCCTCGCCCTGTCCACCACCCTGGTTACCCCGGCCATGGCGACCGATCCGGTCAAAGTCGGCATGTCCGGCCGTTACTTCCCCTTCACCTTCGTGCAGCAGGACAAACTGCAGGGCTTTGAAGTCGACGTCTGGAACGAGATCGGCAAGCGCATCGAGCGGGAGGTGGAGTTTGTGACCACCAACTTCTCCGGTCTGTTCGGCATGCTGGAAACCGGTCGTATCGACACCATCTCCAACCAGATCACCGTCACCCCCGAGCGCCTGGAAAAATACGACTTTGCCGATGCTTATGTCTACGACGGTGCCCAGATAGTGGTGCGCAAGGGCAACGACAGCATTCAGGGCCTGGAAGATCTGAAGGGCAAGAAGGTGGCCGTCAACCTGGGCTCCAACTTCGAGCAACTGATGCGCAAGCACGACACCAACAACGAGATCAATGTCATCACCTACGAAACCAACCTGGAGCAGGACGTGGCCCTGGGCCGGATCGATGCCTTCGTGATGGACAGGGTCGGCTCTGCACAATTGATCAAGGAAGCCGGGTTGCCGCTGCAGCTGGCCGGCCACCCCTTCGAAACCATGGAAAACGCCTTCCCCTTCGTGAAGAAGCCGGAACAACAGGCGCTGATGGCCGAAGTGAACACCGCTCTGGCCGAGATGCGTGCCGACGGCACCCTGGCGCAGATCTCCGAAAAGTGGCTGGGCGCGGACGTCACCAGTAAATAAGCATGCAATTCGACCTCGACTATACCCTGGCGCTGTTTCCCATTCTGCTCAAGTATCTGGGCACCACCATGGAAATGGCGCTGCTGGGCTTTGTGTTCGCCCTGATCATCGCCGTGGTACTGGCGGTGGTCAGAACCTTTCAGCCGCCGGGGCTCAACGCCCTGGCCAAGCTGTTCATCTCCTTCTTCCGCGGTACCCCGCTGCTGGTACAGCTGTTCCTGCTGTACTACGGGCTGCCGCAGATTATGCCGATCTTCATCGGCATGAACGCCTTTACCGCCGCCGTCATCGGCCTGACCCTGCACTTTGCCGCCTACATGGCCGAGTCGATCCGGGCCGCCATCCTCGGTATCCACAAGAGCCAGATGGAAGCGGCCATGAGTATCGGCATGACCCGCGGCCAGGCCATGCAGCGCATCATTCTGCCCCAGGCGGCACGCATCGCCACCCCGTCGCTGATGAACTACTTCATCGACATGATCAAGAGCACCTCCCTGGCCTTCACCCTGGGTGTGGCCGAGATCATGGCGTCGGCCCAGAAGGAAGCTTCCAGCAGCTTCAAGTTCTTCGAAGCCTTTATCGCGGTGGCGCTGATCTACTGGGCGGTAGTGGTGTTCTTCACCCATTTGCAGACGCGGCTGGAGCGGCGCCTGAACTCGGCATACTAGGGGCACCATGATCAAACTGCATAACCTGACCAAGATCTACAACGGGCAGACGGTGTTGAATGGCATCGACCTGGAGATCGACAAAGGCGAGATAGTGGTGATACTGGGGCCGTCGGGCACCGGTAAATCCACCCTGCTGCGCTGCCTCAACCTGCTGGAAACCCCCGAGGCCGGCACCCTGGAGATCGACGGCTTCCGTATCGACCTGGCCAGGCACAGCGGCAAGCAGGCCATAGCGCTGCGCAAACGCACGTCTTTCGTGTTCCAGAACTACGCCCTGTTCGCCAACAAGACCGCCCGCGACAATATCGCCGAGGGGTTGATCACCGTGTGGAAGAAAACCAGGGCAGAGGCGCAGGCCGAGGCCATGCGCATCCTCGGCGATATCGGCCTGGCGGACAAGGCCGACGCCTATCCCTCCTCCCTGTCCGGCGGACAGCAGCAGCGGGTAGGTATCGGCCGGGCCATGGCCAGCCATGCCAAGGTGATGCTGTTCGACGAGCCTACCTCGGCGCTGGATCCGGAATGGGTGGATGAAGTACTGGGGCTGATGAAAAAACTGGCCCTGGCACACCAGACCATGGTGGTGGTTACCCACGAGATCGGCTTCGCCCGGGACGTGGCGGATCGGGTGATCTTCATGGACGGTGGCCGCATCGTGGAGCAGGGCCCCCCTGCAACCCTGCTGACCAATCCCCAGGATCCTCGCACCCGTGCCTTTTTGCGCAAGGTCTTGCCGAGTGCCTGAATCCGGCTGCGCTTTTGGTTGCCAAGCCCGTGGGGCCCTGTATAATCCAGGCCCCGCGATCTTTATGGATCCGGGATCGATCCGGCAAGGCCAGCATGCGGCAATGCCGTTTCGAGATTCATGCTATGTCGATTGACGCCAAGCACTTAACTGTTTAGAATTCGGCCTCTTTTGTGGGGCCGTTTCGGGTGGTGCTCAGGCGTTATCCGGCATAGCGGTCAAACTGTACAGTAAACTGACACAGCGGTAATAACTATGAAACGCACTTTTCAACCTTCAAATTTGAAGCGCAAGCGCAGCCACGGTTTCCGTGCTCGTATGGCCACTAAAAACGGCCGTAAAGTACTGGCCAGCCGCCGCGCCAAAGGTCGTGCCCGTCTGAGCGCCTAATGGCCAGGCATGCCTTTCCACGGGAGTTACGTCTGTTAACTCCCGCACAATTCAAAAACGTCTTCGACAACCCCGTCAGAGCCGCTTCTCCCCATCTCACTTTGCTTGCCAAACCCAACGAATCGGGTCACCCCCGACTGGGACTTGCCGTGCCCAAGAAAGCGCTCAAGCGAGCCGTTTGGCGCAACCGGGTCAAACGCGTGGTGCGTGAGTCTTTCCGCCTCAAGCAACACCAGCTGCCCGCCGTTGACATCGTAGTGATCGCCAAGCAAGGCATAGGGGATGTGCCCAATGACGAACTGTTCGAGCTGCTGGATAGACTATGGCGCACTCTTTCTCGCCGCTGCAATGGCTCAGCATAGGCCTTATCCGCCTTTACCAATTGGTTATCAGCCCCCTGCTCGGACCCAGGTGCCGCTTCACTCCCACCTGTTCGCAATACGCCATTGAAGCCATCCGGCTCCACGGTTTTTTAAAAGGCGGTTGGTTAACCGCCAAACGTCTATTAAAATGCCACCCTTTAGGTCCAAGCGGCCACGATCCGGTCCCGCAACCCAAGCGAAGAAACTAAACTATGGAATCTCAACGCAATATACTTCTTATCGCACTGCTGCTGGTGAGCTTCCTCATCTGGCAACAGTGGCAAACGGACAAGGCGCCCCAGCCAGAAACGGCGCAAAGTACCCAGACCAGCCTCGGCGAAGAAAGCTTCATCCCCGAGTCGGATCAGGCCAGTGGCGAAATTCCCAGCGGTGAAGCACCGGTGGCCGCCAGCCGCCGCCTGGTGACCATCGGCTCCGACTCGCTCATGCTGACCGTGGACACCCAGGGTGGCGACATAGTGCGGGCCGAACTGCTCGAGCACGACCGCACCCTGGACTCCGACGAGAAATTCGTGCTGCTGAGCAACAGCGCCAACTTCGTACACGTGGCCCAGAGCGGCCTTATCGGTCGTGACGGCCCGGATGGCCGTGCCGACGGCCGTCCCGTCTACCATGTGGAGCAGACCAGCTACCAGCTGGCGGACGGCCAGGACAGCCTGACCGTGCCCATGAGCTTCACCAACGACAACGGCGTGGTATTCACCAAGACTTTCACCCTCAAGCGCAATGAGCATGTAGTGGAAGTGGGTTACCGGATCGACAACCAGAGCGCCGAGCCGGTACAGGCCCAGCTCTATGGCCAGCTCAAGCAGAGCGAGAACGACCCCGACGCCAAGGGCAGCGGCATGTTGATGGCCGCCGCCTATCGCGGTCCCGCCTACTCCAGCAGCGAAACCCGCTACAGCAAGTATGACTTCAAGAAAGTGCGTGAAGCCAACCTGAACCAGACCACCGAAGGCGGCTGGGTCAGCATGCTGCAGCACTACTTCGTCAGTGCCTGGATCGCCCCGGAAAACGAGCAGAACCAGCTGTACACCGTGGCCCTGAACAACCTGGGCCAGGCCATCATCGGCTTCAAGGCGCCGCTGGTAACGGTAGCACCGGGCGCCGAGCAGAGCCTCTCCGCCAAACTGTGGCTGGGCCCCAAACTGCAGGACGAAATGGCCGCCGTTGCCTCCAACCTGGATCTGACCGTGGACTACGGCTGGCTGTGGTTCATCGCCCAACCGCTGTTCAAGCTGCTGCAGTTCCTGCAGAGTTTCGCCGTCAACTGGGGCCTGGCCATCATCCTCACCACCTTCGTGGTACGTGGCCTGATGTATCCGCTGACCAAGGCCCAGTACACCTCCATGGCCAAGATGCGCATGCTGCAGCCCAAGCTGGTGGCCCTGCGTGAGCGCTACGGCGACGACCGCCAGAAGATGTCCCAGGGCATGATGGAGCTGTACAAGAAGGAGAAGGTCAACCCGCTGGGCGGCTGCCTGCCCATCCTGGTACAGATGCCAATCTTCATCGCCCTGTACTGGGTACTGATGGAATCGGTGGAGCTGCGCCATGCGCCCTTCTTCCTGTGGATTGACGATCTGTCGGTGCGCGACCCCTACTTCGTGCTGCCCATCCTGATGGGCGCCAGCATGTTCGTGATCCAGAAGATGAGCCCGACCACCATCACCGACCCGATGCAGCAGAAGGTGATGCAGTTCATGCCGATCATCTTCACCTTCTTCTTCCTGTGGTTCCCCGCCGGCCTGACCCTGTACTGGCTGGTGAGCAACGTGGTCACCATAGTCCAGCAGTGGTTCATCTTCCGCCAGCTGGAGAAGAAAGGCCTGCACAGCAAGGCCGCGTCCTGAGGCCACTGGCCCGACAGACGTTAAACCAATACACTAGGCGGCCTGAAGGCCGCCTTTTTTGTTGTTGTGGAGTCATGCATGTCTAACGAAACCATCGTCGCCCAGGCCACCGCCCCCGGACGCGGCGGCGTAGGAATCATCCGGGTCTCAGGCTCCCGGGCCGAGGCCGTAGCCCAGGCCGTGCTCGGCAAGGTGCCCAGGGTGCGCCATGCCGACTACCTGCCGTTCCAGGACGAGCAGGGCCAGGTGCTGGACCAGGGCATCGCCCTGCTGTTCAAGGGCCCCCACAGCTTCACCGGCGAAGACGTACTCGAACTGCAGGGCCACGGCGGCCCCGTGGTGCTGGACATGCTGGTGCGCCGCATCCTGGCCCTGCCCGGCCTGCGTCCGGCCCGGGCCGGCGAGTTCAGCGAACGCGCCTTCCTCAACGACAAGCTGGACCTGGCCCAGGCCGAGGCCATCGCGGATTTGATCGAAGCCTCCAGCGAGCAGGCCGCCCGCTCGGCGCTGCACTCGCTGCAGGGCGAATTCTCGGCCCATATCCACGGCCTGGTGGACGCACTGATTAACCTGCGCATCTACGTGGAAGCGGCCATCGACTTTCCCGACGAGGAGGTGGACTTCCTCTCCGACGGCAAGATCGCCGGCGAGCTGTACGGCATCATGGACCGGCTGGCCGAGGTGCGCCGCCAGGCCCGCCAGGGCGCCATCATGCGCGAAGGCATGAAGGTGGTGATCGCCGGCCGGCCCAACGCCGGCAAGTCCAGCCTGCTCAACGCCCTGGCCGGCAAGGAGTCGGCCATCGTCACCGACATCGCCGGCACCACCCGCGACGTGCTGCGGGAGTACATCCATATCGACGGCATGCCGCTGCACGTCATCGACACCGCCGGCCTGCGCGAGGCCACCGACGCGGTGGAGCGCATCGGCATCGAGCGGGCCTGGAGCGAAATCGAGCAGGCCGACCGCATCCTGTTCATGGTGGACGGCACCACCACCAACGCCCTGCACCCGCGCGAAATCTGGCCCGACTTCGTCGACCGCCTGCCCGCCCACATCGGGCTGACGGTGGTGCGCAACAAGGCGGATCTGAGCGGCGAGGCGCTTACCGTGGTGAGCGACGGCGAACACCCGGTCTACCCCATTTCCGCCAAGACCGGCCTCGGCATCGACGCCCTCAAGGAACACCTCAAGGCCTGCATGGGCTACCAGAGCGGCACCGAGGGCGGCTTCAGCGCCCGCCGCCGCCACCTGGACGCCCTGCACCACGCCGACCAGCACCTGATCATGGCCAAAGAGCAGCTCGAGGTGTACATGGCCGGTGAACTGGTGGCGGAAGAGTTGCGCCTGGCCCAGGAGCAGCTCGGCCAGATCACCGGCGCATTCAGCTCCGACGACCTGCTGGGACGAATTTTTTCGAGCTTCTGTATCGGCAAGTAATGTGGTGAAAAATCAGCAATAAAAAGCAGCCAGTGAGAACATAAAATATTGTAAATATTGGACTTTGTTTTTTACTGGCTGTTCTTGCCTGATCTTGTTTCGTGAGAATTTACCCCGAGAGTACCCCGAAGTAACCTCTCGGGGGACACTCATGAAGATCAGCATCGAAATCCGCGAACCAGACGCCGAAGGCAAGCGCGCGCTGCGCTTAACCTACTACGCCGGCTCCTACCTTGATCCCGCCACGGGCATCCGCAAGCACAAACGCAGCAGAGAGGCCCTGGATCTCTTCCTGTACGACAAGCCGCGTACCCCGGCACAGAGGCTCCACAACAAAGAAACCCAGCGGGCAGCCGGAGCCATCCGCGCCAAGCGGCTATTCGAATACGAGACCGGCAAACACCACCTGGATTTCTCGAATGCCCATAAGGCCAGCTTCTTCGAGTACTTCCAGGAAGTGACCGACCAAAAGGCGGCAGGCAGCAAGAGCAACCACTCCATCTGGGTGTCTACCCTCAAGCATTTGCGCCAGTTCCATAAACTGCCGGAGCTGACTTTCGAGGAGGTAGATCAGCTGTTCCTGGAGGGGTTTCGGCACTACCTGATGCACAAAGCTCGCACCAAAAGCAACACACCACTGAGCCGCAACACCCAGAGCGCCTATTTCAACAAGTTAAGAGCTGCCCTGAACCAGGCAGAGCAGGAGCGGCTGCTACCAGATAATCCGGTACGACGTGTCAAAGCTATCCAGGGGGAGAAGAACAAGCGCGTTTACCTGACCGAAGACGAAGTACGGGCCCTGGCCCAGGCCGAGTGCCGCTACGAGGTTCTTAAGCGCGCCTTTCTGTTCTCCTGCTGCACTGGCTTGCGCTGGTCCGACATTCATAAGCTAACTTGGGCTGAGCTGGAGCCTTTCTATGGTCACTACTGTATCGTCTTCACCCAGAAGAAGGCCAGCGGCCTGCAATACCTGGATCTGAATGACATGGCGATGCAGCTGATGGGGCGCCCAGGCAAGGTAATAGAGCGCATCTTCAAGGGGTTGAAATACTCGGCTTGGCACAACATGGAGCTCACCCGCTGGGCACTACAGGCGGGTATACCCTTTTAACACCATTAGCCCACTCAAACAGTACCAACAGGTGGCTTTTTGATCGCTCGCGCAATCCTCAACGGGCGAGCTCACCCAAAAGCGACTTTTGGGTTGGGTATCAGTTGAACCGCTACCCTCTATGGCAGGTAACAGCGAAATTACACGCCATAACGTATATAAACAGTTTCACACTCTATAGCGTGTAAAATTTGATTTACCTGCTTAAGCGTGTAAATTGGAGACATTCAGTTAACAGGGTGCCGTGACATGAAGATCACCAATGCCAAGCAGCTCAGCGCCTACCTGCGAGATGTGCGTCTATCTGAAGATCTTTCCCAAGGAAAAGTGGCTAACAAGGTGGGGATCCGCCAGGACACTGTATCCAACTTTGAGCTCCAGCCGGGAACTACAAAGCTGGAAACCTTCTTCAAGATCCTGTCAGCACTGAATCTGGAGCTGGAAGTGAAACCCAAAGGCAGCCAAGGCAGCGACACCCAAAGCCCTGATAGCTGGAAAGAGGAGTGGTAATGGCTGACCTGGATGTCTACATGAATGGCTATAAGGTGGGTGTTTTCAGCCGTGCTGGCACCGGCGCCCATGCATTCCAATACGCTGATACCTGGCTTCATCAGCCTGGAAGCCGCCCCATATCTCTCTCCATGCCCTTGCGGCGACAGCCTTATCGAGGTGATGAAGCCTACAACTTCTTCGATAACCTGTTACCAGACAATCCGGAGATCAGAAGCCGAATCCTCGCCCGCTATCACGCCGACTCAACCCAGCCCTTCGACCTTTTGGCCCGGATCGGCGCAGACACCGTAGGGGCGCTACAGCTTCTACCCAAAGGTGCCGCGCCGGGTGACATTCGCACCATCGACTATAAAGCGCTGTCTGACCAAGAGCTAGCCAAGATACTCACCGGCTACAAGGCTGGCGCCCCTTTGGGCATGATTGAGGACATTGAGGACTTTCGTATCTCCTTGGCAGGAGCCCAGGAAAAAACCGCACTGCTGTTCAAAGACGGCCGCTGGTGCCAACCCAAAGGCACCACGCCCACAACCCATATCCTCAAGTTGCCTATCGGCAAGATAGAGAGCCACTCATACAACCTCGATTTGTCAGACAGCGTCGAAAACGAATTTCTCTGCACCCTGCTGGCAAAAGAGTTCGGTTTACCGGTCCCTCATTGCTTTATGGTGCGCTTTGATGACATCAAAGCCTTGGCCGTGGAACGTTTTGACCGCCGGTATGCCTCGGACGGTAGTTGGATAATGCGGCTGCCCCAGGAAGATTTTTGCCAAGTGCTGAATGTTCCGTCAGCACGGAAATACGAAAACCAGGGTGGCCCTGGGATCAGCGAGATAATGCACTACCTGCTGGGATCAGCCAACGCAGAGCAGGATCGCTACCACTTCATGAAGGCACAAGTATTGTTCTGGCTGCTAGCAGCAACCGATGGCCACGCCAAGAACTTTTCAGTGTTCATTGAGCCACAAGGGCGTTTTCGCCTGACACCTTTTTACGACATCCTGTCTGTCTACCCGGTGTTTGGCGGCCGAGGCCTCAACCGAAGGGACGCCAAGCTCGCTATGGGCCTGACAAGCAGCAAGGGTAAGAAGTACGCCATTGAGCAGATATTCCCACGCCACTTCTTCCAAACGGCCAAAGCAGTGGGATTCGAGCGCTCCGCCATGGAAGGGATCCTGACAGAACTGGCAGGCGCCGTTGATGCCGTTATTGAGCGCGTGACAACACAGCTACCTAGAGACTTTCCTACCACCATTCGCGACGCCATTATCAGTGGCCTAAAGGCCCGCTCGGCGCGTCTGACAATGGGCTGGGATTAAATGCCGCATATGGGGCAGCTGCACGCATACCTTGGGCTGATATCTGGGAACCTTGCACTGTTCGACGCGTAAAAGCAGTTTACCTGGTACCAAGCTCAAAATATGTTCACCCCCCCCCAAAAAAAGCGGTTTTGATTGCGTGAGATGACCTCTCACAGCTTCATATGGGTGGACTGCACGATCGAGGATGGACTATATGGGAACGCTGCACGGTAACGGAAACCCCGTGATCGACCTCTCAAGATACTGTTTTAGTTACCTTTACCCCGGGAGGCCCCCGAAAAGTCACTAACCTATTGAATAAAAAGATATCTTTACATTCTGTATCGGCAAGTGAACAAGAGAATACCCAACCTGGCTGCCTGTTTATATCAGGGTATGCAGCCACCGCTGAAAATACCCCTGAGAACTGCTCTGCCCGAACGCTTTGGGTGCCAGCAGATAATAACCGCTGCCGTCGGCACGAAACCCGAATGGCGCGGCCAGGATGCCGCTGTTGATATCGTCGCATACCAGCGACCAGGGCCCGATGGCGACGCCAATGCCCGCTATCGCCGCCTGCAGGCTGAAATAGAAATGCTCGAATACCTGCTCGGGCGCCTCGTCGCTATCTTCGCCAATGTCCCGCCACCAGTTCGCCCAAGCCTCGGGACGGGTGCGGGAATGGAGGCGAGTGATATCCGGACGAAGAGATGCTGATCCGCCTTCATCCTTCCGGATGAAATCCGCTATCCGATCGGCTCGGCACACGGGGCCGGTACGTTCGTCAAACAGCCGCACCGCATGGTAGTGGGCTGGCCAGTCGAAATCGTTGCGTCTTATGGCCAGGTCGATGCCACTGTCGAACCCGATGGGACCGCCACCGGCCACCAGCTGTACCGATACATCGGGATGCAGCACCTGGAACTGCGGCAGGCGCGGGATAAGCCAGCGCATCAGCAAAGTGGGTTCGCAAGAGATGGTCAGCGGCCTGTTCTGCCCCCACTCGCGCAGTTCCCGCGTGGTCGCGGCAATCACGCCGAATCCCTGCCGCACCGCCTCGGCCAGCTTGCGACCGGCGTCGGTCAAAAACACCCGTCGCCCCCTCCGCTCGAACAGGGCCACGCCCAGTTCGTCCTCCAGCAGCCGCACCGCCCGGCTGATGGCGCCATGGGTCAGGTTCAACCGGTCGGCGGCGCGGCTGAAGCTCTCGGTGCCGGCCGCCGCCTCGAAACAACGCAACGCGGCCAAAGAGGGCAGCCTGGCACCCTTGTTCTGTGAATTTTGCTCACAATATATGTCAGCATTCATCGTTTTTATTATCCCACTCCATCAAATATATTCTGGATATTAGTTGAATCCACCGGGGATAAACATGACCGAGATGATAGCTGTGATCACAATAACCATGCTGGCGGTGATAAGCCCGGGGCCGGACTTCGCCCTGGTATCGCGCAACAGCCTGCTGCTTTCGCGCCGGGCCGGCGTGCTGACCGCCGTCGGCATCGGCGCGGGCGTGCTGGTACACCTGACCTACACCCTGCTCGGCGTGGGCCTGTTGATGACCCAGTCGATCTGGCTGTTCAACCTGCTAAAACTGGCCGGTGCCGCCTATCTGATCTGGCTTGGCATCAGGATGCTGAGAAGCACCCCTAGGGATGATGGGAGCGGCGGCGTGGTAGCGACGCTGTCGGATCTGGGCGCGTTTCGGGCCGGATTCCTGACCAATGCACTCAACCCCAAGACCACCATCTTTGTCGTCAGCCTGTTCATGCAGGTGGTACAACCGGGCACGCCGCTGGCCGTGCAGCTCGGCTATGGCGCCTTTATTTCGCTGGCCCATCTGCTCTGGTTTTCCCTGGTGGCCCTGCTCTTCTCGGCCGGCCCGGTGCGCTCCCGCATGATGGCGCTGCGCCACTGGGTCGATCGGGTGTTCGGCGTGCTGCTGGTCGGCTTCGGCGCCTTGCTGGCCTCCCCCAGTCTGTCGCGCTAACCCCATCATCCCCGGCCCGTGCCGGCCACACGGGCACGCTTCTCTCCCACACCACGTCACCGCGCCCCCACCCTTGGCGAGATCACAACTTTCGGCAATTTTTTGTTCGGCGCTCGAATAATGTCATCTTGCTGCGTTACAGTCGTGCTCCCAGCCACTCAATTTCAAACCCCAGAGAATTTCTCCGCCGTGAGCACACACAACCATTTCCGCCTGCTGGAACAATACCAGCAATACGAGTCCGTCATTCACAGCCTGATGGAGTCGATCATGACCAGCCTGAACGGGCTGGAACTGTTGCAGAGCGAACCAGCCCAGCAGCAGACCATCAATTACCTCAGCCGGGCCTACCCCTTCATCGAACTGCTCTACAGCCTGGACGGCAACGGCATCCAGCTGACGAACTCCGCCTACAGCCCCACCATGAGCGAGCGCAAGCGCCGCTCGCTGGGCAAGGGCAGCGACCGCAGCCAGCGCCCCTATGTCCAGGCCGCCAGGCAGAGCACCAACGCCGTGGTGGTCACCAGCCCCTACCTGTCCAACGCCACCCACCAGCTGGCGATCTCGGTGGTGCAACACCTGGTGGACGAGCAGGGCCGGGATCGCGGCTACCTGGTGATCAACTTCAACCTGCGCCGCTTGATCTCCTACCTCAACGGCGACGAGATGCGCTTTCGTTGCCACCACTACTTCCAGTGGATCTACGGCCTGATCGGCGGCCTGCTGATCGTGGTGGCGGCCCTGTTGCTGTATTCGGCGCTGGAATCCCTGTTCTCGCTGTTCGACGAAGACAACCATGTGGCCACCGGGGCCTTCGGCATCGTCATCCTGATCACCCTGGGCATGTCGATTTTCGATCTGGGCAAGACCATCCTCGAGGAGGAGGTGCTGGTGAACAAGGACATCCACCACCACGACTCGACCCGGCGCACCATCTCCCGCTTTATGGCGGCCATTATCATCGCGGTATCCATCGAAGCCTTGCTGCTGATGTTCAAGTCGCTGCTCGACGGCGGCGATGTCGGCAACCAGCTGATCAACGCGGTCTGGATGCTGATGGCGGCGGTGGCCATGCTGGCCGGCCTGGGGGTCTACCTCAAGCTGAGCCGGGACAGCCAACCGCAGACTAGCGACCGGATAAGCGCTACCAACACACCACCAGGCTGAATAACGGCTCCGACGCCAGGCGCCAAGATCCCAGGCCGCCGGCGTCGATCGTCCCTATCCGGAGCCGTGATGCTCCTGGCTATCGTCCGGTGCCTGCTCCCTGTCGTTCATACCGTAGTCGCGCACCACCTCCGCCACCCTCAGCCGGTAATTGGCAAATACCCGGCGCCGGCCTTCAACCTGGGCCGCCCGATGTTGCTCCAGCCGGCGCCACTGGCCGACCGCCTCCTCATCACGCCAGAACGACAGAGACAACAGCTTGCCAGGCTGGCTCAGGCTCTGGAAACGCTCGATGGAGATAAAACCGTCCACCTGTTCGAGCACGGGCCTGAGCTCGGCGGCAAGGGAAAGGTAGCGCTCCCGGGCACCGTCGGCGGGTTCGACTTCGAAAATCACGGCAATCATGGCGTACTCTCCATCAAAAAAATTCCGGTACCCGCACATTGAGCGAGCGGCGCCAGCGGTATCTGGCCAGCATCCGCGGGTCGAGCCCGGATTGCTGCAGGTAATCGCCCCCGGAAACGGCAATAACGCGTGCCCAGCGGGCCCCGGGACAGGCATGGGGCCCTTGGCCAAATGCCAGGTTCCGCCCTTCGGCGGCCAGTACCGCCAGTACCGTATCGCCTCTCTGCAGCGGGCAACCGGCTACTCTGGCATCCCTTGCCACGAAGCGCCGGGTATTCTGAATGGGCGGCATGTCATCCAGTACGGCCTCGACCAACCTGGCGCCGTCCCATCCCGCCTTCTTGCCGGCCAGTATCAGCGCCTGCCCCAGCAATCCGGCGCAGCCCTCGCAAGCCTGAAACAGCAAGCCGACCGCATTGGCTACCAACAGCGAATCGGCCAAGCCGGCCCGTTCGAATTCGGCGCACAGCCGTCCCAACAGCGGCCCCGGCTTCATTAATCGCTCACGAACACGCTGCTCGAGCCGGGCCGCGGCCCGGGCTCCGGCCGCAATTTCTTCCTCGCTGCCGCCGGGCGCAATGCAGCGCACCAGCGCCAGTACCTCGTCGGCCAGGGCAGGCCAGTGGTCCCGTGGAATACCGAACCCCTGCGCCAGCACCAGGCCCGGCAGGGCATAGTTGAAACGGGTCACCGCCGCGCCGCTCCAGGCGGTGGCCGGGATAAGCAACGCCGCCACCGCCCTGGTGTTCCGGCGGATGTCTTGCTCGTCGATGCTATCGAGCGCCGTTCGAATGGCCGCTTTCAGGGGGCCGTGCGCGGGGCCGTCGGTCATCCGCACCAGAGCCGCGAAGAGGGCACCGGCAGGAGTATCTTGCAACGGCCCCGGCACCGGCTCGGTCTCGGGGCGCACCAACAGCGCCGGATGGGACAGGACTTCGCCCACGGCGGGCACGGAAGCGGCCACCCAGCATGCCAACGCCGCATCGAAATATGGCGATCGCGCGGCCAGTCGGGCGTAATAGGCTCGCGGCTCCTCGTGAGTGGCGGCGGCAACCGGGTCGTTGGGCGGATGCGGGCGGTCGGTATTCATGGCGGTCTCTCTTTCAGGGTCAAGCCGTTAAAATAAAGCTGCTCTCGCCCCCATGCTTCGCTTATCATCGAAGCATGGACGACCACTTTCTAGAAACACGATTGGCGGCCGTGGCGGCCGCCGTTGCCGACAAGGCCAGGGTAAAGATGCTTTGCACCCTGATGGACGGCCGTGCCTATACCGCCACCGAATTGAGTCTGGCCGCCGAGGTGGCCCCCTCCACCGCCAGCAGTCACCTGGCGCGGCTGCTGGAACAGCGGTTGATCGACTGCCTTCCTCAGGGCCGCCATCGCTATTTTCGTCTCGCCGGCCCCCAGGTGGCCGAGGCGCTGGAAACCATGATGGGACTGGCCGGCGCCGACCGGGCCGTGATTCGCAGCCGAACCCCGCCAGCACTGCGCTTTGCCCGCACCTGTTACGATCACATGGCCGGAGAACTGGCCGTCACCCTCCACGACAGGCTGTTCGAGCTGGGTTGGTTCGATGAGGGTCGCTACCGCCTGAGCGAAGCAGGCCAATGTCAGCTGGAGCGGCTCGGTATCGACCACCATGCCCGCACCACACGCCGCCGCTTCGCCTGCGCCTGCCTGGACTGGAGCGAGCGCCGAGTCCACCTCGGAGGACAGCTCGGCGCCACCCTGCTGCTCACCTTCGAGCGCAAGGACTGGCTCCGCCGCCGGCTCGACAGCCGTGAGCTGGCACTCACCGACAAGGGGCATCAGGCCCTGGGCAAGCACTTCAACCTGGAGTTTCGGTAGCGCCCGCGTTCTGGTCGCGGCAGAGCTTCCTTGCCCGTCGCAGCAGTGAATATCTCTCGTGCCGATGGCGGTGCTACGCTCTCGCTTCCCGTCGAACCAGCCCGCTGGCACCGATCACCCCCAGGGTCACCAGCAACAGGCCCAGACCGGTCATCGGCGCTATTTGCTCGCCCAGCCAGCACCAGGCCAGCAGGGTGGCGCACACCGGGGTCAGGGAGCCAACGGCGGCGCTGATCTCGGCGCCCAGCCGGCTGATGGCGTAACCGAACAGGAAGCTCGCGCCCAGGCCCACTACCAGCCCCTGCACCAGCAACTGAGTCAGCCATTCCTGCACCGGCACCAGGCCCAGGGTAAGCGGAGTCTGGCTCAGCAGCAGCCAGGCCACCACCAGGGCGCCATTGGGCACCGTCACTATCGCCGCCACCTCCAGCGGCCGAAGCCCGCTCTGGCGCACGCAGAGGGTGAACAGGGCCCACAGCAGGCTGCACAGCAAAAACAGCCCCTGGCCCAGGCCCAGGCCCAGCTTACCTCCTGCGCCCATGCCCTGCCCCAGCAGGCAGAGCACCCCCGCCAGTACGGTGGCCAGGCCGAGCCGGCGCCAGGGCGGCACCCGCTGGCCGAACACCCAGGCCGCCAGCAAGGACACGAACAGGGGCGCGGTGCCGGGGATCAGGGTGCTGCCCTGCACCACCGGCGCCAGCCCCATGCCGAGCACACTGAGCAGGAAAAACGGCAGGCCGGCGCCCAGCACCATGCCCAGCAGCCACAGCGGGCTCACCGCCCGGATCCGCGCCCGTCGGACTACCAGCAACGGCAGCAGCACCAGGCCGGGCACGGCGTAGCGGAACAGGGTGATGTCCAGCGACCCCAGGGGCGACAGGGCGCCCAGCCGCAGCGACAGAAAATAGACCGACCAAATCAGCACGGTGCCGGCGGCGGCCAGGTAGCCGAGCCCGCGCTGGGTGGCGTTGGTGTTGAGGGGGACCACTTGGGTCAGGGTGGCGTGGGACATGAAACAGACTCCGCTGAGTAAGAGCCTAGATTGTGCGCCTGTCGGCCTGGCTGATGTTGGCAAAGTGAAGCACAATAACCACTACTGTTGGCTCATTGAGCCAACAAAGCCCATATAAACAGCAACAAGAGCCAAGTCATGACCGCCGCCAAACTGGACCGCATCGATCGCCAGCTGCTGGACGCCTTGCAGCAGGACGCCCGCCTCACCACCGCCGAGCTGTCGGAGCGGGTCAGCCTGTCGCCCTCCCCCTGCGCCCGGCGGGTGCGCCGCTTCGAGCAGGAAGGGCTGATCGAGGGCTACCGGGCCTGCCTGAACAAGGGCAAGCTGGGCCTGGGGATCACCATCTTCGTGCAGGTCAGGCTCAGCCAGCACCGGGATGCGCTGGTGGATCAGTTCGAGCAGGCGGTGCAGGGCATGCCCGAGGTGATCAACTGCCACACCGTGTCCGGCGCCTTCGACTACCTGCTGCAGGTGGTCAGCGCCGATCTCCAGGGCTTCGAGCAATGGGTACGCCGGCTGCAGAAACTGCCGATGATCCAAACCGTAGACAGCAGCTTCGCCATTCGCACCGTCAAGGAGAACGGCCCCCTGCCACTGTAGCGGACCCTGCACTACCCTGAACAAGGCAACCGGCGGGAAAGACCCCATGTGGCTTATCGATCAACTGACCCTGAAATCCAATCAATAACACTACCTGTCGTGGGAGTAGCCATGAACAAACAGAAAAACAAGGAAGAGCTCAAGCCCCTGCAGAAGCAGCTGGCGCTGATCCACCAGGCCATGGGCCGCCAGGGGCAAAGCGCGGTGATCGTGCTGGAAGGACCCGACGCCGCCGGCAAGGGCGGCATCATCCGCCGGCTGGCCTGGTGCCTGGATCCGCGCTGGCTCAGCGTCTGGCCCATCACCGCCCCCGACGTACGGGAGCAGGAGCAGCACTGGCTACAGCGGTTCTGGCAGCGGCTGCCGTCCCAGGGGCGCTGGGCGGTGTTCGACCGTTCCTGGTACGGCCGGGTGCTGGTGGAGCGGGTGGAAGGCTTCGCCGCGCCGGACGCCTGGAAAAGAGCGTACCGGGAGATCAACGAGTTCGAGCGCACCATCACCGCCGAGCATATGCGGCTGGTGAAGATCTGGCTGGACATCAGCGCCGAGACCCAGCTCGACCGCTTCCAGGCCCGCTACCAGGATCCGGCCAAGCAATGGAAACTGACATCCGAAGACCTGCGCAACAGGGCAAAATGGCAGGATTACCGGCAAGCCCGGGGCGAGATGCTGGAACGCACCCACAGCGACGTGGCGCCCTGGCACCGTATCGATGCCAACAGCAAGCACCAGGCACGGATGAGCTGCTTCAAGCTGCTGATCGAGGAACTGGGCCAGGGCCTGGATCTCTCTCCGCCATCGCTCACCGCCGACATCCGCGCGTACTTTAAATAACCGTAACCCGGACTGGTGATTTTTACGCCAGTCGGGGCTGACGCTGCCGGCGGGACCTGTTACACTCGCCGCCCTTTTGCGTCCGGCCCGCCCTGCTTGCCCGCCGCCCACCCAGCACCCGCTGCCAACCCAAGGCGGCACTGGAGAACCCAATGAAAATCATGATCCGGGGCCTGTCCCGCCTCACCACCGAGCAGAAAGTGCTGTCCCTGTTGGCCCCCTACGGCCTGGTGCATTACTTCCATCTGGTGATGGACCCCAATACCAAAAACTCCAAAGGTTTCGGCTTCGCCTTTATGCCCAACCCTTCCCAGGCCAAAGCCGCCATCAAGAGTCTAAACGGCACCGAGGTGGACGGCCAGAAAATCCGGGTGAAGAAAGCCGACACCAAGGCGGAGGAAAGCGGCCATGACCAATAACGATATCCTGCGCCGTGTCCGCTATGCCCTGAACCTGCCCGATGCCGGGGCCATCGCCCTGTTCCGGCTGGCGAATACCGACGTCACCGAGTCACAACTGCTGGCCTGGCTGGCCAAGGAAGACGAGACCCATTACCAGAGCTGCGGTGACCAACAGCTGCTGGCCTTTCTCGACGGCCTGATCCTGCAGCGCCGTGGCCCGAGGGAAGGTGGCCCCGTTACCCGGCCCGCCGTCGCCGAGCCGATCAACAACCTGGTCTTCAAGAAGCTGCGGGTGGCGCTGGAACTGAAGGAAGAAGACATCCTCGCCATGCTGGCCCAGGCCGGTTTCAATGTCGGCAAGTCGGAACTGACTTCCCTGTTCCGTAAACCCGGCCACAAACACTATCAACAATGCGGCGATCAGTTCTTGCGCAATTTCCTGCAGGGTCTGGCACTACATCAGCGGCACTGATGCCAATCGGCGCCTGTTGCCGCTGATTGGTTAAACCAGCTCGGCCAGCATGTCCTGGTGGTATTCCACCAGGGGCTCGGCCTGCTTCACCCGGCTTACATAGTCCGGGTTGGCGATAAAGGGCCGGCCGATGGCCGCCAGCTCGAAGCGGCCCTGGACCAGGCTCTCACTCGCGGTTTCCGGGGTCAGGCCGCCCACGCCGATCAGGGTACCCCGGTACTGGCGACGCAGGTATTCGCTGGCGCGGCCGCCGAGAAAGTCGAAGCTCAGGCTGTCGTCGAAGACGCCCAGGTGCAGGTAGGCCAGCTCCCGCCGTTCCAGCTCACCCAGCAGGTAGTCGAACACCGCCCGGTCCCGGGCATCCGCCTGCATATGGATATAGGCGCCCGGGGTCAGACGAATGGCGGTTCTGTCGGCCCCCACCCGTTCCACCACCGCATCCACCACCTGCAGGGCGAACCGGCTCATGTTTGCCGGGGTCTGGCCGTAGTCGTCGGTCCTGTAGTTGGTGTCATGGTGCAGGAACTGATCGATCAGGTAGCCGTTGGCGCCGTGGATCTCCACCCCGTCGAAACCGGCGGCGATGGCGTTCTCCGCCGCCCGGGCATAGTCGGCCACCAGCTGCGCTATCTCCTGCTCGGTCAGTTCCCGGGGCATCTCGTAGCTCAGCTCCCGCATCCGCGGCAGGGTGCCTTCGAAGGCGATGGCGCTGGGCGCCACCGGCTGCTCACCGGTGAAATAGGAGTGCGCCAGCCGGCCCACATGCCACAGCTGCAGGAAAATTTTGCCACCGTTGCGGTGCACGGCATCGGTCACCTGTTTCCAGCCGTCGATCTGTGCCTGGCTGTAGATACCCGGGGTGTGCGGGTAGCCCTGGCCATCGGGACGGATGATGGTGGCCTCGCTGACGATCAGGCCGGCGTCGGCCCGGCGGCCGTAGTAATCGGCCATGGCCTGGGTCGGCACCAGGCCGGGGCCGGCCATGCTGCGGGTGAGCGGCGCCATCACGATGCGGTTGGCCAGGGTCAGGCGGTCGTTCAGGCGATAGGGTTCGAACAGGGGATGGTAGGCGGACATAGGGGCTTCCTCTTACTTGAATGTACATTCAAGATAGGGTCGTCCCTCAATATTTTCAAGTGTTATTTGAACAATCATTCAAGATACTTTGGCGTAACCGGCATGCGGGGTTACACTAGGGCGGAACGGGGGAAATTAAAGATGCGTACAGCAAGTTTCGATCGGGACCAGGTATTGAGGTCCGCCATGCAGGCCTTTCGCCACAAGGGCTTTGCCGCCACCACCATGCAGGATCTGGTGGCCGCCACCGGGCTGCACCCGGGCAGCATCTACTGCGCCTTCGGCAACAAGAAGGGGCTGCTGCTGGCGGCGGTGGATCACTACGTGGCCGACCGCCAGGCGGCGCTGGCCGCCTGCTTCGAGGGGGTCACCCCCTTTACCGGACTGCGCCGCTACCTGGACCAGGTGGTGGCGGAAATACAGAGCTGCGACTCCATGGCCTGCCTGCTGACCAAGACCCTGCAGGAGCTGAGCGAACAGGACGAGGAAGTCTCCGCCCGCCTGGGGACGCTGCTGAACGATCTGGAGCGGCGCCTGTCCGAGGTGCTGGCGGCGGCGCAACAGGCCGGCGAGGTACGCACTGACGCCACCCCGGAACAGCTGGCCCGGCTGCTGCTGGTAGGCATCTACGGCCTGCGCACCTATGCCCATGTGCACCCCGCCCCGGACTGCCTGCAGGAAACCGCCGACCGGCTGCTGGCGGCGCTGCAGGCACTCTAACCGTCGACCAGTGCCTGGCGGATCTGCTGCCAGCACAGCTCCGCCTGTTCGGAACGGGCCGGCGCCAGCCGGCACAACTCGATATCCAGCCGCACCGGCACCGGCAACGGCAGTTCGACCAGCCGCCCCCGGGCCAGCTCTTCCCCGACCAGCCCGGCCGGCAGGAAACTGGCGCCGTCCCCCTGCAGGGCCAACGCCTTCAGCCCCTCGCCCAGGGCGTTTTCGCACACCGGGCGGCAGGGCTGCTCGCTCAGCGCCGGCAGGCACTCCCGCTGAATAAGCGCCCCCAGAAAGGAATCCCGGGGATAGAGCAACAACCGCAGCGGCGACGCCGGAGACAAGGGGTGCAGCGGCGCACCGTCGGCATCCACCGCCGATACCAGCACCAACCGGTCCCGGCCCACCACCAGACGTTCCACCTCGGGGCGATGCAGCGCCGGATTGGTCTGGCCGCAGGCAAAGCACAGCAGAAAGTCGACCGAGCCGGCCATGAACTGCTCGATGGCGTCGTGATAATGGCCGGTATTGAGGCGGATAAGGCTGTCTCCCAGCAAGGGCCGCAGCCGGTGGATCCAGCCGGGAAAAAAGGTCACCGCCAGCGAGGGCTGGGCCATAAAGCTCAGGCTGTGGTGCTCATGCAAGGTCTGGCGCAGCTGGCCGCGCAGCCCGTAGATCTGGGCCAGCCACTGCCGGGCCTGCTCGAGAAAGATTTCCCCCGCCTCGGTCAACACCAGGGGATAACGATCCCGGTGCACCAGCGGCACCCCCAGCCAGTTTTCCAGGGAACGGATGCGCCGGCTGAAGGCCGGCTGGGTCACGAAGCGGGCCTCCGCCGCCTTGGAAAAATTGCCCTGTTCGGCCAGGGCGACGAAGTCGTGCAGCCACTTGCTTTCCATGCTCCCTCCGCTTCCGCCACCGATCGGGCATTGTATGCAGAAAAGTAACCGCCCTGCTAGAAAAAGGCATTAGATCCCGCCGGCCCGGCTTCCTACCATGAAGGGAACAGGGGCGCCCTGCCGCGCGCCCACCCACAAGGACGACAGTGATGGCCGTGGATACTCCAAATCAGGTAATGGATATGATGCATCGAATCGAAGAGGTGAGAAAACGCTACTTTCCCGGTATTTGCGTGGCGGTCACCATCGGCATCGCCGCCAGCTTCCTGTCCCAGCAATATGGCGCCCCCGCCATGCTGATGGCGCTGCTGCTGGGGCTGGCGTTCAACTTTCTGAGTCAGGAGCAGCACTGCCTGGCGGGGCTGGAGTTCTCCGCCAAGACCCTACTGCGCCTGGGGGTGGCCATGCTGGGGCTGCGGATCACCTTCGGCGACGTGCTCACCCTCGGCTGGTCGCCGCTGCTGATGGTGTGCTCGGCGGTGCTGCTGACCATCGGCTTCGGCATACTGATGGCGCGGCTGCTGGGCTTTTCTTCCGCCTTCGGCACCCTCACCGGCGGCTCGGTGGCCATCTGCGGCGCCTCGGCGGCCATGGCCATCAGCAGCGTGCTGAAGCAGGATGAGCAGGCCAAGCGCGACACCCTGTTCACGGTGATCAGCGTCACCACCCTCAGCACCCTGGCGATGATCTTCTACCCCATGATCAGCACCAGCCTGGGGCTCAGCCCCCAGGAGTCCGGGCTCTTTATCGGCGCCACCATTCACGACGTGGCCCAGGTGGTGGGCGCCGGCTACAGTATGTCGAGCGAAGTGGGCGATCTCAGCACCTTCGTCAAGCTGCTGCGGGTGGCCATGCTGGTGCCGATCGTCATGGCCATCGGCATCGTCCTCCGCCGCGCGGCCCGCCACCGCGGCGACGCGGAGGGCGGCAAGGGCGTGGCCATTCCCGGCTTCCTGCTCGGCTTCGTGGCGCTGTTCGTGCTCAACAGCCTGGGCTGGATCCCCACCGCCATCAGCCAGCCCCTGGCCGGCAGCTCCTCCTGGCTGCTGCTCACCGCCATCGCCGCCCTCGGCGTGCGCACCCAACTCAAGGACATCCTCTCGGTGGGCTGGAAACCGGTGCTGCTGGTGGTGCTGGAAACCCTCTTTATCGCCGCCCTGGTCATCGGCTATATCCTGCTCGGCTGAACCCATAAAAACGGCGACCACTGGGTCGCCGCCGTTTGTTAACCGGTCGTTTGTCCGTTCCACTCAGAACGTGGTAGAGCCCACCGACAGGGTGCAGCCTTCCGCCGTGCTTTTTTCCGCCAGGTTGATGATATTGAGCCCGTCCAGGGCGTCCTGAATGGTCACCGGAATGGGGCCCTCACCGCGAATGGCCTTGGCGGTGGCTTCATAGAAGTAACGGTAGCCGCCGATCGACGACTCGATCACCTCCGGCTCGGCATCGGAATAGAAGATGCCGTAGTCCGACTCGGCTTCCTTGGCCAGGTAGGGCGAGTCCGGCACTATGCCGTCGTGCAGCCGCTCTTCCTGGGGATCGAACCCTTTCTTGATATAGCAGCCGCGCTCACCCTGCAGCTTGAAGCGCAGGGTCGGTCCCGGATGGTAGGAGCTGGAATGCAGCAGTATTTCCTTGTCGCTGTAATGCAGCTGCACATGGAAATAGTCGGTTACCTGGGAGCCTGGCCGCATCGCCAGGCAACGACCGGTTACCGCCAGCGGCTTGCCGAACAGCACCAGTACCTGATCCACCAGGTGCGCGCCCAGATCGAACCAGGTACCCACCCCTTCCCCGGGCAACTCGCGCCAGCGCTGACGAGGCGTCGGTCGGAACCGGTCGAAGTGGGATTCGAAAGCATGGATGGTGCCTAGCTTGTCTTCGGCCAGCAGTTTGCGCAGGGTCAGGAAGTCGCTGTCCCAGCGGCGGTTATGAAAGGGAATAAGGCACAGGTTCTTGGAAGCGGCCAGTTTCATCAGCTCCACGCCCTGGTGCACCTGGGTCACCATGGGTTTTTCCATCACCACGTGCAGCCCCAGGTTGAGCGCCTTTCGCCCCAGCTCGTAGTGCACCTCGTTGGGGGCGGTGATCACCACCAGCCGGGCACCGGACTCCTCCAGCATCTGATCCACGTCGGTATAGACCGTAACATAGGGCCAGTCCTTGGCCACCGCCTCCGGCTTGGAAGTGCTGATGGCCACCAGCTCGAACTCGGGCAGGCTGTTGATAAAGGGCAGGTGAAAAATGCTGGCGGACTGGCCGTAGCCAATCACGGCGGTTTTAATCATGGGACAACCTCATCAAAAGTAATGCTTGATATCCATATATCGGGCACGGACGTGCTCGATCAACAACTTGATTTTGCGGGGCGGCTGGCGGCTGTAGGGATAAACGGCATAAATGCCCAGCACCTTGGCCACCCAATTCGGCAGCAGTTCAACCAACTTCCCGGCTTGCAGGTCGGGATAGACCAGGCAGCGCGGCACATAAGCCAGGCCAAAGCCGGCGATGGCCGCCTTGCGCAGGGCGGCGGCGTTGTCGGTAGAGAAGTTGCCGCCCACCCGCAAGGGATAGATCTCGCCGTGGCGGCTGAACAGCCAGTCGCGGGCACCGCTTTCCTGATAGCTATAGATAAGGCAGTTATGTTGGAGTAAGTCTTCCGGCGCCTGGGGCTTGCCGTGACGGCTAATATAAGCGGGAGCGGCACAGATGGTCCAGCGCGAGTCCAGGATATGGCGGGCAATCAGGTTGGAGTCGTCCAGGTGACCGGTGCGGATCACCAGGTCATAGCCCTCTCCAATCAGGTCCACGAAGCGGTTCTCCAGCGACATGTCCACCGAAATAGCCGGATGCAGCTCACAAAATTCGGCCACCGCCTCCGCCAGCAACAGCTCCCCGGAAATGGTCGGCACCGACATGCGGATATGCCCCTGCAGCGCCTGGCTGTAGCCGGTAACGGCATCGAACGCCTCCTGGGCAGACTGGGCCACCAATCGTGCCCGCTGATACAGCACCTGCCCCGCCTCGCTCAGGGTCAGGCGCCGCGTGGTGCGGTGGATCAGGGTGCTGCCCAGCTCTTCTTCCAGCCGGGCGATGCGCTTGCTGACCACGGAGTTGGCCAGGCCATTGGCCTCCGCCGCCTTGCTGAAGGAGCCCAGCTCGATCACCTGGGCAAACAGGATGAGATCATCGGTTCTCGGCATCATTTATCCAGTTTTGGAAACAATGAGTTTCACTAAATCTATATATCCACAAAAAACATGGAATTAAAGTTACACCCGGTTAACACCGAGTTTGCAACTCGTACCCTACAGTAAAAAGCGTGTCTGTGATGACCCTAAACAAACCATGGAAGTGACCAACTATGCTGAATGATACCCTACTGGCACTGCTGGCGTTCTCGCCCATAGTGCTCGCCGCCATCCTGCTGGTGGGCCTGCAATGGCCGGCCAAGCGCGCCATGCCCCTGGCCTTTGTGCTCACCGCCCTCATCGCCCTCTGGGCCTGGGATATGAGCGCCACCCGGGTGATCGCCTCCAGCCTGCAGGGTTTTGTGATTTCCATTTCGCTGCTGTGGATCATTTTCGGCGCCATACTGCTGCTTAATACCTTAAAGCATACCGGCGCCATTACCACCATCCGCAACGGCTTTACCGCCATTTCTCCCGATCGTCGCATCCAGGCCATTATCGTCGCCTGGTGCTTCGGCTGCTTTATCGAGGGCGCCTCCGGTTTTGGTACCCCCGCCGCCGTGGCCGCCCCGCTGATGGTGGCGTTGGGTTTTCCCGCTCTGGCCGCGGTGCTGATGGGCATGATGATCCAGAGCACCCCGGTCTCCTTCGGTGCCGTCGGCACCCCCATCATCGTCGGCGTGACCACCGGCCTGGATAACGGCGCCATCGGCAGTACCCTGGCCGAGCACGGCTCCGGCTGGGACGCCTACCTGCAGACCGTCACCAGCAACGTGGCGGTGATCCACGCCATGGTCGGCATCCTGATGCCGCTGTTCATGTGCATGATGCTGACCCGCTTCTTCGGCAAGAACAAAAGCTGGAAGGAAAGCCTGGACATACTGCCCTTCGCCATCTTCGCCGGCCTGGCCTTTACCGTGCCCTACGCCCTCACCGGCGTGCTGCTTGGCCCCGAATTCCCCTCCCTGGTCGGCGGCCTGGTCGGCCTGGGCCTGGTGGTGACCGCCGCGCGCAAGGGCTTCCTGGTACCCAAGAGCACCTTCGACTTCCCGGAAGAACAACACTGGCCGGCGGAATGGCTGGGATCGCTCACCATCAATACCGACGACCTGAAGAAAAAACCGATCAGCCTGGGCCTGGCCTGGTTCCCCTACCTGTTGCTGCCGGTGCTGCTGGTGCTGAGCCGCACCAGTGACAGCTTCAAGGGCCTGCTCACCGGCTGGAACATCGCCTTCAGCAACATCCTGGGCGAAGCGGGCATCAGCGCCGGCATCCAGCCCCTGTACCTGCCCGGTGGCATACTGGTGTTCGTGTCCCTGGTGGCGGTGCTGACCCAGACCCGCTCGCTGCGCTCCTTCGGCCCGGCCATCGCCGAGTCGTCCAGGACCCTGATCGGCGCCGGCTTCGTGCTGATGTTCACCGTGCCCATGGTGCGTATCTTCATCAACTCAGGCGTCAACGGCGCCGACATCGCCAGCATGCCGGTGATGACCGCCAACGTGGCCGCCAACCTGGTGGGCGACTTCTTCCCCGCCATCAGTGGCGTCATTGGGGCCCTGGGCGCCTTTATCGCCGGCTCCAACACCGTGTCCAACATGATGTTCTCCCAGTTCCAGTTCGAGGTGGCCCAGACCCTGGGGGTGTCCACCGCCCTGATAGTGGCACTGCAGGCCATCGGCGCCGCCGCCGGCAACATGGTGGCCATCCACAACGTGGTGGCGGCCTCGGCCACCGTCGGCCTGCTGGGCCGGGAAGGCACCACGTTGCGCAAGACCGCCCTGCCCACCCTCTACTACCTGGTGGCCATCGGCATCATCGGCATGATCGCCATCTATGGCCTGGGCATCTCGGATCCCTTGTTGAAATTGTCTTGATGCATTGCCGCCGCCGGCCAGGCCGGCGGCGTTGTCGTAAATATTGAAGGAATTGCCTTATGTCGTCCGCTATCCGTATCTACCCGGCCAAACCAGAAAAGGTGTACGTTTACGCCACCTGCCTGATGGACCTCTTCTCGCCCCAGAGCGGGCTGGATGCCATCCGCCTGCTGGAGTTGGCCGGGGTCGAAGTCATCTACGTACCCAAGCAAAGCTGCTGCGGCCAGCCCGCCTACTCCTCCGGCTACGAAGATGACGCCAGGACCACGGCCCTGAGCCAGATGGCACTGTTTCCCGGACCCTGGCCGGTGGTGGTGCTGTCCGGCTCCTGCGGCGGCATGATGCACCACCATTACCGCCGACTGTTCGCCGGCAGCGAACACGAACAGCCAGTGAGCCAATTTTGTGATCGGGTATTCGAACTGACCGAATTCCTGGTCCAGGTCTGCCGCGTCCGGCTCAGCGACCGGGGCCCGGCCACTTCCGTGGTGCTGCACACCTCCTGTGCCGCCCGCCGGGAAATGAAGGTGCACGTCACCGCCCGCCAGCTGCTCGGCCAGTTGGACCAGGTGGAACTGCGCGAGCAGGCCTACGAGAGCGAATGCTGCGGCTTCGGCGGCACCTTCTCGGTGCGCCATCCGGCCATCAGCGAAGCCATGGTGCAGGACAAGACCCAACACCTGAACGACACCGGCGCTTCGCAGCTCATCAGCGCCGACTGGGGCTGCCTGCTCAATATCAACGGCGCCTTCGAATACCAGAAGAAAGAGATGAAGGGCATTCACCTGGCCAGCTTCCTGCTCAGCCGGCTGGAGGGACCTCATGCACAATAAGCCCCAGCTGTTCCACCCCCAGGCCGAAGCGGCCCTGGCCAACCCCGAGCTGCGTGCCAACTTTCGCGGCGCCATGGACTACCTGCGCGACAAGCGCAAGGCCGCCTTCACCGATGCCGACGAGGAAAAGGCCATCCGCGACCGGGCCGAGGCCATCCGCCAGCGCTGCCTGAGCAAGCTGCCCAGCCTGCTGGAGCAGCTGGAGGCCAACTGCATCGCCAACGGCATAAGGGTGCACTGGGCCGAAAACGCCGAGCAGGCCAACGCCATCTTCGCCGACATCATCCGCTCCCACGGCGGCACCCTGGCGGTGAAGGGCAAATCCATGGTAAGCGAGGAAATCGAACTCAACCACCAGATGGAAAAAGAGGGCATCCGCTGCCTGGAAAGCGACATGGGCGAATACATCGTCCAGCTCGGCAACGAGACCCCGTCGCACATCATCATGCCCGCCATCCACAAGAACAAGCGGCAGGTGGCGGACCTGTTCGCCGAGCACGTGCCCGGCTTTAAACATACCCTGGACGTGGATACCCTGATCCAGACCGGTCGCACCGTGCTGCGCGAGAAATTCCGCGAAGCCCACATCGGTGTCTCCGGCGTCAACTTCGCGGTAGCCGAAACCGGCACCCTCTGCCTGGTGGAAAACGAAGGCAACGGCCGCATGTGCACCACAGTGCCCGAGGTACATATCGCCATCACCGGCATCGAGAAGGTGGTAGAGTACCTGGCCGACGTACCGCCGCTGTTCAGCGCCCTCACCCGCTCCGCCACCGGCCAGGCCATCACCACCTACTTCAACATGATAAGCGGCCCGCGCAAGGACGATGAACTGGACGGCCCCAAAGAGGTGCACCTGGTGCTGCTCGACAACGGCCGCAGCCAGGCCTTCGTGGACGAGGAAATGCGCAAGACCCTGCAGTGCATCCGCTGCGGCGCTTGCATGAACCACTGCCCGGTGTACACCCGCATCGGCGGCCACGCCTACGGTACCGTCTATCCGGGCCCCATCGGCAAGATCATCTCGCCCCACCTGATGGGGCTGGAAGCCACCCAGCACCTGCCCACCGCCTCCAGCCTGTGCGGCGCCTGCGGCGAGGTATGCCCGGTGCGCATTCCCATTCCCGAGCTGCTGCAGCGGCTGCGCCGCGAGGCCAAACAGGAGCCGCGCCCCGGGGTGCCGCCCCTGCGCGGCCAGAACGCCGCCAAGAGCAACACCGAAGCCGTTATCTGGCACAGCTTCGGCCTGGTCACCAGCCGCCCGGCCCTGTACCGTATGCTGACCTGGTGCGCAACGAGGCTGCGCGGCCTGATGCCGAAAAAACTGGGCCCCTGGACCCGCTGCCGCACCGCCCCCCAACCCGCCGCCAGGACCCTGCGCGAACTCATGGCCGAGAGGAACAAATAATGTCGAACGCCCGTCACGCCATTCTCGACCGGCTGCGCCAGGCCAAGGCCCAACCGCTGCCGGTCGACAACCCGGATTACCCCATCTGGAACCAGAGCGGCCAGGCAGAAATGCTGGCCCGCCTGACCGGGCTGCTGGAGCAGAACCACGCCGAGGTGCACCGCCTGCCCCGGGCCGAGCTGGTCGCCACCCTGAAAACCCATGTCGAGCAGGCCGGCCTCAAGCGCATCGCCACCGGTACCGGCGGCGACTTCGTCGAGGAAATCGGTCTGGCCCTGGCCGGAACCGCCGAGCAGGTATTGTTCGACCGCCCCCTGGAAGCCTGGAAGGACGAGCTGTTCAACCGGGTGGACGCGGGCATCACCGGCTGCCACGGCGCCATCGCCGCCACCGGCAGCCTGGTGCTGTGGCCGGGCCCGGCGGAACCGCGCACCCTGTCGCTGGTGCCGCCGTGCCATATCGCCATCCTCAAGGCCTCCACCCTGCATGCCAACCTGCCGGCCATGATGGCCGCCCAGGGCTGGCACAGCGGCATGCCCACCAACCTGCTGCTGGTGTCCGGCCCGTCCAAGACCGCCGATATCCAACAGACCCTGGCCTATGGCGCCCACGGGCCCAAAGAGCTGCTGGTGCTGATCCTGGAGGACGCATAATGACCGCGCTCATACCCCAACAAACCCTGGCCTATGGCGCCCACGGGCCCAAAGAGCTGCTGGTGCTGATCCTGGAGGACGCCTGATGGAGCCGCGTTACCAACAACTGACCGAAGCGCTGGCCGATTTTCTGCCCGCCGGGCGCATCATCCAGGACCCTTCCCTGTGCCTGGCCTACGGCACCGACGCCAGCTTCTACCGGCTGGTCCCCAAGATGGTGCTGCGCCTGGCAAGCCAGGACGAAGTGGCGCGGGTACTTCAGCTGTGCCGGCAACACCGCATCCACTGCACCTTCCGCGCCGCCGGCACCAGTCTGTCGGGCCAGGCGGTGTCCGATTCGGTGCTGATCACCCTCACCGATGACTGGCGCCGGCACCGCATCCTGGACGACGGCCGGCAAATCGCCCTGCAGCCCGGGGTGATCGGCGCCGACGCCAACCGCTACCTGGCCCCCTTCGGGCGTAAGATAGGGCCGGATCCGGCCTCCATCAACAGCTGCAAGATCGGCGGCATCGCCGCCAACAACGCCTCCGGCATGTGCTGCGGCACCGCCCAGAATTCCTACCAGACCCTGCACGGCCTGGCGCTGGTGCTGGCGGACGGTACCCGGCTCGACACCCGGGACCCGCAGAGTCGGGCCCGCTTCGCCGAGCAAAAAACCGAGCTGCTGGCCGGCCTCCAACGGCTGAGCGAAGAGGTGAAGGCCAACCGGGAACTGAGCGAACGCATCCGCCACAAGTACCGGCTGAAGAACACCACCGGCTACAGCCTGAACGCCCTGGTCGACTTTGCGGATCCCTTCGACATCCTGGCCCATCTGATGATCGGCTCCGAGGGTACCCTGGGCTTTATGGCCGAGGTCAGTTATAACACCGTGCCGGATCACCCCTTCAAGGCCTCCTGCCTGCTGGTGTACCCGGAGATCGAGACCACCTGCCGGGCGGTGACCGCCCTGGCCGGCACCGAAGTGGCGGCGGTGGAGCTGATGGACGGCCGGGCGCTGAAATCCATCGCCGACAAGCCGGGCATGCCCGCCTTTGTGCGCGAACTGGATCTGGAGGCCGCCGCCCTGCTGGTGGAAGTACACGGCGCCGACGAGGCCGAGTTGCTGGCCAAGTGCGAACAGGCGATGGCGGCGGTGGCCGACTTCGAACGCCGCAACGAGGTACCCTTTACCCAGGACAAGACCACCTGCGCCACCCTCTGGGCCATGCGCAAGGGCATGTTCCCGGCGGTGGGCGCGGTGCGCGAAACCGGCACCACGGTGATCATCGAGGACGTGGCGTTTCCCGTGGAACAACTGGCGCCGGCGGTGCGCAAGCTCACCGACCTGTTCGACCGCTTCGGCTACTCGGAGGCCATCATCTTCGGCCATGCCCTGGCCGGCAACCTGCACTTCGTGTTCACCCAGGGCTTCGACTCCCAGGCCGAGTTGGACCGCTACGGCGGCTTTATGGACGCCGTGGCCCAACTGGTGGCGGTGGAATACCAGGGTTCGCTCAAGGCCGAGCACGGCACCGGCCGCAATATGGCGCCCTATGTGGAGCTGGAATGGGGCCAGGACGGCTATGCCCTGATGCAGAAGATCAAGGCACTGTTCGATCCGGACGGCATCCTCAATCCCGGGGTCATCCTCAACGACGATCGCCAGGCCCATCTCAAGGACCTCAAGCCCCTGCCCGCCGCCGACGACATCGTCGACAAGTGCATCGAGTGCGGTTTCTGCGAGGTGGTGTGCCCGTCCCGGGATCTCAGCCTGACCCCGCGCCAGCGCATCGTGCTGTTCCGCGAACTGCAGCGCCGGGCCGCCCAGGGTGAAACCGGCGAAGACGGCCTCGAGCAGGTATTCCGGTACCAGGGGGTGGACACCTGCGCCGCCACCGGTCTGTGCGCCCAGCGCTGCCCGGTGGGCATCAACACCGGCGATCTGGTGCGCCAGCTGCGCACCGCGCGCTACCGCAAATTCGAGCCCATCGCCCGCTGGAGCGCGGACCATTTTTCCGCCACCACCGCCCTGGTGGGCATGGGCCTGAACTCGGCCGCCCTCGGCCGCCGGCTGCTGGGCGAACGGACCTTGGGCAAGCTCAACCGGGGGCTGCGCCAGGCCAGCAAGAACAGGGTACCGCTATGGCTGCCGGAAACCCCGGCCGCCAACCGGCATAGCCCCAGCGCCAGCAGCCCGCACCAGGGCCGGCCCAAAGTGGTCTACTTCCCCTCCTGCGCCAGCCGCACCCTGGGCCAGTCGCCGGGCGCCAAAGACGGCCGCTCGCTCACCGAGGTCACCCAGGCGGTGCTGGAGCGGGCCGGCTTCGACGTGGTGCTGCCCGCCGAGCTGACCAGCCTGTGCTGCGGCCAGCCCTGGCAGAGCAAGGGCATGATGGCGCTGGCCGACGGCAAGGCCGCCGAGCTGGAGGCCAGGCTGTGGCAGGCCTCGGAACAGGGCCGCTGGCCGGTGTTGATGGATACCAGCCCCTGCGCCAAGCGCAGCCGGGAGCAGGCCGGGCTGCCGCTGGCCATCTTCGAGCCGGTGCAGTTTATCCTGGAGCAGGCGCTGGAACGGCTCGAATTGAAGCCGGTGCAGGAGACGGTATTGCTGCACATCACCTGCAGCAGCCGGCACCTGGGGCTGGCCGACAAGATGCTGGAACTGGCCAGTCGCTGCGCCGCCCGGGTGGTGGTGCCGGAGCACATCGACTGCTGCGGCTTCGCCGGCGACAAGGGCTTCACCACCCCCGAGCTCAACGCCTCGGCCCTGAAGCCGCTACGCGCCCAGGTGCCCCCCGGCTGCAGCCGGGGGGTGAGCAACAGCCGCACCTGCGAGCTGGGCCTCAGCCACCACAGCGGCGTCAACTACGAGTCCATCCTCTATCTGGTGGACGAGGCCAGCCGGTAGGCGCGAAAACCACAGGGCCCCGTCCGGGTGGACGGGGCCCTGGCTTAAAGGGTGGGGTCTATCTCCCTATGACCCTATCCAGCTGGCTAGGGATCGATCACTATGGTGCAGGTATAGGTGTCCTGGGTCTTGTAGTTAAGGGCATTCGAAGTCACCGACGCCTTACCGGGCTTGTCTTCCAGCACCTTGTTGCTGATGCCCACATCCACGGCCGGGCCAGCGCTGGTACAGTTTACCGTCGCCATGGTGGCACCATGACCATCGGTCGGCAAAGAGTCGAACGTGATGGTGAACTTGGCCAGGGGAGTATTTTCAAAAGCAACGGTATCTTCGTTCCCACTGCCACAGCTGGCACTTTGGCTAATGGTGACGTTTTTAGCCGCTTCCCCCGCGTAGCCCGCTTCCAGATTGGTTTCAACCACGCTGTATTCTTCCCCTATTTCCAGATCACCCAGGCAAGCCACCCCATATACATCAGTGGTCACTTTTCCTGCACTGACGCCGTTTTTCTTGATTTCAAATTCAACACCGGGGTGAGCAACAGTGGTGCTGGGGCTACCCTCATAGTGCTTGGTGGTTTTGGTTATCTTGATGGCACCAGGATTACGGGGGTTTATAAAGGTAAACTCTCTGGGAGTTGTATCTTCATCCTCGGCCTCCAGTGTAAAACACTGGGGATCGGCACCGCTATGATTCGCCGGCGGATCCTGCTCGACCAGGCAATAATCCCCCGCCACTACATTGCTGATCAGGCATTCCCCATTGCTATCTGTTGTACAGGATTTTCCTGTATCGGTATCGTTTCCATCAAACTCTCCTTTCGGTGCGAGGTCGTTATACAGCTTAAAGACAACGTCTTTCAGCTTGGTGCCATCATCATCGGTTTTAATAATTTTAATACCGGCACAGTTGGACAGCTCTATGCTCATGGGCGCGATAAAGTCCTTCAGCGCCGCGGTAAAGGAATCCGATGAACGGCTCTTCAGATAGGCGGAACCAAAGGATTTACATACGGTGGGATCGAATATCACCCTGAGATCGATGGAAGCCTCCCCAAAGGTAAAGGGGTCCATCTTGCCCAGCCCATCGCTCTCACCATCTGGAATGGTAGAGGTATTGACCGAGCCGGAAGCCATGCCATCAGTATCCAGCTGCCGCTTGTCACCCCAGCAGGGAAAACTGTTCGAAGCGATACAGGACTTGCCCTCGCTGCCGTCCAGCCAGGTATAGAGGAACAGGTTGGGTATGGTGCCGCCCTTGGCCAGCTTGTATTCGATCAGGAAGTCACCCGCGGTACGCACCGGCGTCACCCCGTTGCTGGACAGGGTGGTGCTCTGGTTAAATTCGAAATCCATATTGGTGGTGCCCTTGGGATCCTGCACCCGGTGCCAGTACAGGTGCAGGAAGCCCGGCAGGTTGCCGTTTTCCCGATACAAGCCGAAGGTTTTCAGATCGCTTTTATTGGGTGGAATGGAGCCGGAGACCACCGTCGGCACCGCCGTATCTTCCTTGGTACCCTCGCCGAAGGAATCATCCCCTTTGCCGGAGGGCTTATCTTCCTTGCGTTCTTCATCGACATTGTCCCAGTCTAAATTACCTACAACGTTTACCTTCAAATTAGCATCGGTGTCGATTTCAAAGCTGCTTCCTTCCAGACTCTGCTGGTAATGGACTGCCCAGCTTTGCGGCGCGGCAAACCCCACTACCGTGCCAACCAGCAAAGCGGTGATGGTTCTTGCTGTATTTGGAGCTTTCATTTGACGGCCCTCCTTAGATTCGGCCTGAAATGTTCGGTACTTCCGGTTTATTGGTTTGCTTTTCCTTTTGTGCTTTTTATGACCATGACTCTCCCTGTGTCAGTAGGATGGGGCGGCCATATAGAGGGTACTCAGGGTCTCGTAGGCCCGGGCGAGTTCCCGCCGGGCCACGGGATTGTCGGTTACCTCATACAACGCCGCTATCAGTTCGAGCCGGGGGGCCAATTGCTCCTGTCCCAGGCTCGATTGCCGGTAATGCACGCCATACAGCGTCTGCCCCCCGCCGGGGGTAAAAGCCGTCATCTGGGTAGTGGACTGTACCGGGTCCGGCTGGTCCCGAGGCCGTTCCAGCTGGATGCGATAGGTGCCCGCCAGCAGGCGGGCGAACTCGGGCCAGTCGCGGTCGAGGATCTGGTCGCTGCCCACATGGGCCAACAGGGCCCACTGGGCCTCGGAGTGTTCCGCCTGCTGGGCCAGCAGCTGCAGTGCCAACTGGGCCCTCACATTCCTGAGCGGCCCGATCAGGCTCTGGTTGACCAGGTTCGGCAGGCCTACTCCCCCAGGCAGGTTGGCCAGGGTCACGGCCGCATAGTTGCCCCACCAGCGCGGATTGACCTGCTCCAGTTCCACCAGTGCCCGCTCGTCACCATGGCGAACCAACGCCAGGAACAGGGGCCCGACATCCTGGCCATCCAGCCCCTGTTCGTCGGCCAGGGAAAAGGCCAGCCGCACCTGCTGCAGAATCTCGTCCTGGTAATGCCCCGGGGCCAGCTCCTCGAGGTAGCGTCCCAAGGCGGCGATCTCCCCCGGCACCAGGCTCTGCTCCAGGGCCAGACGCAGGATCACCTCGGCCTGGGTGTCACCTATCCGATACAAGGCGTCGAACAGCGCCATACGCAGGCTGTCGAAGCCCATCTCCCGGGCCACACCCAAGGCATGGAAGTCGATATCCTGGCCGCTTTGCAGCTGGTCGCGAATGGCCGGCAGGGCACCGGTACCCTGTAGCCCCAGCCAGTCCAGCTGTTGTCGCATTTCGCCCAGGTCACCGGACTGCAAGCCGGCATCGTCCAGGGCCAGCCGCGAAAACATCTCCGGCCAGGGGGCCGGTGAAGGCCACGGCCTGACGCCGCTACGTGCAGCAAGGGCATCGGATTTCGAGGGGGTATGGTGCATCTGAGCGCCGGGAGAAGTCTGGGCCACCGGCGACGGTGCCGGCCAAACCGCATCCAGCAGCAACCCCAGGGCCAGCACCAGCGCCAACCCTTCCAGCAAATAACCCGACCTTTCGGAACGATTAGAGGAAGCAGCCATCTGCTGCCGCGGCCGTACATGCATATCCCTGAGATACATGGATGTTTCCTTCTCTTAACCCTGTACTTCGCTTAAATCCGTCTTTGTTGTATGCCTCCCTGCCCGTATGGGGGTGGGGGCACTTTCTTAGGCGAAAATACAGCAACCATCAGGCCAAATTTCTTAATGCAATGATTTAAAAGGAAATAAAAATAAAATAGGGTAAAACAGAAGATGAAGCAGACTGAATACTGTATCGGGAGGAATACAATTTATTCGTGCGAGTCCCCACCTCATACGGGTATCTTTTTGATTAATATGGAAGTCTTGCCTGGTATCAAAAGTGCTTCATTTCCGATACAGGTCGCCGGCGCTATACCACATCGACCCTTTTATCCCTGGCTCCCTTGATACCCCACCCCGGGGAGCCGGATATTTTTCCTCGGCCCACCACCACCGCTGACGTAGACTCCTCTTTACCCGATCCCGAGCTGAACAGGCCCCGACTGCTCATCCGTTACGAGGAACTGCTCGAGCAGCACCGTCCCCAGCCCGAAGCCATGCCGCTGACGGAGTCCGAGCTCGAGCACATCAGAAGCGACGTATACCGGGAACTGGAGCTGGACGACGATGAAGTCGATCTCTTCACGCACAGCCCGGCCGGCTTTCTGCAGCAGATGATGGAAAAGATGCAGGAGGACGATGAGGACTGGCCGGAAGTGGACGATCTTTCCAGCCCCGGCGAAACCGACGGCCAGGCCGCGGGCGAGGCCCTGATCCACCGCCTTTACAAGCAGCTGACGAAAAGGCTGCACCCGGCGAGCTGGGCTTCAAGACTAATATGCAATATTCTCCTGTCGGGCTTCGTTTTTTTAATCGATCTCCGGGCAACATGAGCAATTTTGTACAAGAGGGAGTCATGACGGAAAAGAGAGCGGTGAAAGAGCAGACGCATTTTCTACATCTGAACGAGTTCGGCGGGCTGGAGATGCTCCAGGCCCGCTACCATCGCCAGCGGTTCTCCCGCCATGTCCACGAGACGTTCTGCATCGGTGTTATTGAAGAAGGCGCTCAGCGCTTTTACCGTTCGGGAGGAGAGCACGTCGCCCCCACAGGAGACATCATCCTGGTCAATGCCGATGACGTACACACCGGCTCGTCGGAGCTGGAAGGTGGCTGGGCCTATAGAGCCATCTACCCCCACCCGGATCTGTTCCGCCTGATTTCCCGCGATATCCGGCGCTCGGAAGGGAACATCCCTTGGTTTCCCGATGCTGTCCTGCACGATCCCGGCCTGTCTGAACAGCTGTTGATTACATTCAACCTGCTCTCCCGGCAGGGAAATACGCTGTTGAAAGAAACCCTGCTGCTGTCGTCCCTGACCTGGCTGATGATGCGTTATGGAAAGGCGCGGCTCCCCCCCAGAAAACTGCCTTCGGCAGAGCAACGGGTACGGATTACCAAGGAGCTGATAGACAGTTGCCCCGAACAGGACATGTCCCTGATGGAGCTGGCGGAAACGGCAGGCCTCAGTCCCTGGCATTTTCTGCGCCAGTTCAAGTCGGTTGTTGGTATTCCACCCCATGCTTATCTGGTACAGGCCCGGCTGCGAAAGGCCAAGGCATTGCTGCTGAAAGGGCAGTCCGTTATCACAGTGTCGGCACTCTGCGGCTTCACCGACCAGAGCCACCTCCATCGCCACTTCAAGAGTTCCTTCGGCATCACTCCGGGAGAATTCATACGAGGAACCTCATAAGATTCTGGCGCCAAACTCATAGCAGTACCATCCGGCACAGCGTTTCCCCTTACCAGCCAGCAAATTTATTCAATACATCCTTCTTACCCAGCTGTTAGTTTCTTGCCATTACCCAGCCCCAATGGTGACCGAACCGACAATGAAAAAACCGATAACTTGCTCCGGCCACAACCGGAATAGCACCTTGTGGAAAAGCCAAGGTTTTCTTACCGGAGCCATAGAGATGCTGCCCCTATGCCTGGCCGTCGTTCCCTGGGGGATCCTCGCTGGTTCGATGGCGATCCAGTCCGGGTTGACGGTTTGGCAAGGCATCGGCATGTCGGCCCTCGTGTTTGCCGGTGCCGCCCAGCTCGTCACCCTGGGGTTATTGATGTCGGGCGCAAACATAGTGACCATCATCGCTTCGGTTTTCTTTATTACATCCCAGCACTTTATTTACGGCCTGACGCTGCGAGGATTCGTTTCGTCATTGGTGGCCAAACACCGCGTGCCAATCGGGTTCCTGCTAACGGATGAATTGTTTGCCTTAAGTGGGAAGAAAAATATAAAAAACGGGCTTTCTGTGAGCTACCTGCTTGGCGCCGGAGTTACTTTCTATATCGGCTGGATTTTGTTCAGCGTGATTGGAATTGCCATGGCCAGCTCGGTGCCGGACCTGGAGAAATACCACCTTGATTTTTCCATCATAGCCACCTTTATAACGATTGTTGTACCGATGACAAAGAACATCAGCACCTTGCTGGGAGTTTTATTTTCCCTGGCACTTTCCATGATTCTGACCTGCCTGGAAATAGAGGGAGCCATAGTCATCGCCGGTTGCAGCGGCATGATGTTTTCCGTGATGATTTCAAAAGTAAGAGGGAGGCAGCAATGAGCTGGACATTGATTTTCACTCTGGCAGGCATCGTTTTTATAAACAGATATGTTTTTCTCGAGCCCAGAGTACCGGTCAGGATGCCTCGGCTGGTTCATGAGGCATTGCAATACTCGGCACCTTGCCTGCTCACCGCCATCTGCGGACCCATCATGCTAATGGAAAATGAAACCATAAGGAGCTTCCCGGACAACCCATATTTGTGGGGGGGCATATTATCGGTAATCATATCCTTGTTTATCAAAAACATGATATTCGCCGTCAGCATTAGCCTTTTTACCTTCTATCTTTTGGTTTTATTTCTCTAAAAACCAATAAAACATGAAAAAGCTCCCGATACTATTCAAGGAGTCTCGTCGGGAGCTTTATATTGTCTTCATTCTTACTCCAGTGCCAGGAGCACGCAGTAGCGGGCCAGGACAACACCCGCCTCCCGGACAATAGCAGGTAGCTGCCGACGGTCAGGCGAGCGTCGCGGAGTCACATTGCCGGAACAATACTGCCCGCCGCGAGCGCCACGCCCGCGGCGATCAGCACGAGGCCGCTCGCCCGGCTGAAGAGGCGACCGGCGGGAATGACTTTTTCCGCCAGCATGTAGAGGGCCAGCCCGCCCATCCACGCGAGGCTCATCACCCCCCCGACAAACATCAGCAACATCAGCGCCCAGCAGCAGCCGACGCAGAATGCGCCATGCCGGAGTCCCATCACGAAGGCACCGCGCCAGCCGTCGCGCCACTCCGTAAGCAAGAAGCTCAGCGGCGTGCGGCACTTCGCCAGACAGGCCTCCTTGAGCGCCGACCACTGGAAGGCCCCGGCCAGCATGAGTAGTCCGGCGCCCGGCAGCGGTCCGGTGCGTCCCATCGCGGTGTCGAGCATGGCGCTTGTGTACAGGCCCCACTGCCCCAGGGCCGCCAGCACCGAGAAGCCGGTCCAGATGGTCAGATAGCCGGCCACGAAGATCCATGTCGGTGCCACGCCCGCGCGCGATGGGCTCTGGCGGCGAACGACCGTCGAAAAGGTGACGATCATCGGACCCGCCCCCGGCAGCATCATGGCGACCATCATCAGGCTCCACATCGCCACGCTCATCGCGACAAATGGGATACTCGAGCCCTGCATCGCGTGCGGGTCGACATGGCCCATCGCCACGTGCGACGCGGCTTCGATCAGGTAGTACCATGCCAACAGTGTCAGCACTGCCAGCAGCGCCAGCGCGACGCCCGTAGACAGGCGTTCGCGCGCGCGCATGTTCATCATCAATCGTTCCACAATGCATGCTCCCTCAAGGGCCGGCGTAAGCGAACGGGGAGTAGAAGGCGGTGCGTTCGGACAGCGCCAGCTCCACGCCATAAGCCTGATGCCGCAGCGTGCGCGACGTCGCCACGGTAAGTGTTTCACCGGGCGCCACCGCCAGGGGATGGTTGCGGATCGTCACCGCGGCGCCCTCCTGGCCCTCGATGGCCTGTACGTCCGCCTCGGCCGTGTCGCCTACCTCGAACCGTCGCCGGCCCGGGCTCGCCTCGAAGCGAATGGGTACCTGCTCCACTCCCAGTAATTCGGCGATAAACGAAGCAAGTACGGCCGGATGGCCCCCAGCTTTGCCACCGAAGATAGTACCGAGTGCCTCGCTCTGACCGGGATCCGCAGCCTGGTCGAGATAAAGCACCACCTTCCACTGGCCTTCCGCCATGTGCCCGGGCGAATGCAACGCGACGGCGACGTTGAGGTTGTCCAGCACGACGTCCCCGTAACGCCCCTGATCGATGTGCCAGCCCACGAGGGCCGTGCAAGAGCCCTCGGTCGGCGAACCCAGATAGATGCACGGGCAAGCGCCCTTGCAAGTACAGCTCTCCAGGTATTCGCCCTTGATGTTCCACTTGGTATTCATGTTCCGCCCCTCTATCGCAATTGCTGCTGCAGGCCTCTCTTACCTTACGTTATAGCAGCCGACTGCGCGGCAAAGGTGACGAAACGATGAGGAAATCATGAGGCCACGGTCAGCGATCGCGGCTGACGCGCCAAAAATCCGAAACTATATTTACTTGGTGTAGTGTTTCGGTCTCGGCACACCCCGAGGCTGTCGCCAACCCCATGTTGCACAAAAAGGTAGCAGGCCAAGCATTGGCCCGCCCCATGTCGGTGGAAACGCGAAGCGCCTGCCACCACGACGTCGCCTGAACGGGCACCATCGCAAGACTGGTGGATAAACGCTTTCGGCTCAAACGGAGATCGAGATGCCGCAACGAATGGCGGACGTGCTGGCGCACCGGGCACAACAAGAGTTCATCGGCCGAGCCGCCGAACTCGCCGTGCTGCGAACGGCACTCGATGCCGAGGGACCACGCGTCATTCATGTCCATGGCATCGCCGGCATCGGCAAAAGCGCCCTGCTGGCACGCTTTGCTGCCGACGCACGAGCCGCCGGAGCCGTGGTGGTGCAGCTCGACTGTCGCCGCCTGGAGCCTACCGAAACCGGCTTTCTGCATGCGCTCGGCGAATCCATCGGCGCCGACACGGGCATCGGTGCACTGACGCAAAGGCTGGGGGCGCTCGGTGCCACTGTCGTGCTGACACTGGACACCTACGAAGTATTCCGACTCATGGACACCTGGTTGCGGCAGATATTCGTGCCGGCCCTGACCGACAACGTGCGCCTGATCGTTTTCGGCCGCGAGCGCCCGTTCGCGGCCTGGTACGCGCTGCCGGGCGGGGGGCGCTTCTTGCAGTCGATGGCGCTTGCGCCGCTCGACAAAGAGGTAGCCGCTCAGCTGCTCGTCCGCCTCGGTGTACGCGACGAGGAGGCCGCACGCCTGGCCCGGTACACGCACGGCCACCCGTTGGCGCTGCGGCTGGCGGCGGCGTGTGAGGAACGTCCCTGGCTTGTGCTTGAGCCGGCGCCGCTCCAGCAGGCCCTCGACGAACTCACGCGGATGTTCCTCGCCGACGTGGGTGATGCCACGACCCGACACATTCTCGAGGGTGCGTCGGTTGCCCGCCGTACCACCATCTCTTTGCTGCGCAGCCTGTTCCCCGAGCTTCCCCCCCAGGATGCCTACGACCGCCTGCAGCGCCTGCCCTTCGTCGATGCGGTGAGCGACGGCCTCGTCATCCACGATACGGTGCGCGAGGCTATCGCCCGTTCGTTTCGGGCACGCGACCCCAGCCGCTATCTCGATTATGAACGCGCGGCCTGGCACCAGCTTCGCACCGAGGCCTCGTCGGCCGGTGACGGCGAATTGTGGCGCTACACCGCCGATATGCTCTTTCTGGTCGAGAATCCCGTGGTACGCGAAGCATTCTTTCCCAGCGGTACCCAGCAACTGGCGGTAGAGCCGGCCCGTTGCCAGGACGATGCAGGTGTGACGGGGATCATCCGCGCTCACGACGAAACGCACGCCGCAACGGTGCTGCTTGGCTGGTGGCGGCGCCTGCCGGAAACCTTTTCGGTGGTGCGCGGGCGTGACGGGACGGTGGTCGGCCTGTGCTGCAAGGCAGCAGCCGAGGACGTCGCCACCGCCGACTGGTTACACGAGGATCCGGTAGCGGCCCAGTGGTGTCTGCACCTGAAGCGCAATCCGCTGGCGCCCGGTGAGCAGGCGCTGTTCTGCCGCCGTTGGCTGAGTCTCGCGGAAGGAGAAGCGCCGTGTGACGTGCAGGCCGCGATCTGGCTCGACCTGAAGCGAACCTACATGGAAATGCGGCCCGCCCTGCGGCGCGTGTACCTCAGCCTCCGCGATCTGCCCACCTACGCTCCGGTCGCGCAGCGCCTGGGTTTCGTGGTGCTGGCCGGACAAGAGACAGTATTCGACGGCATGACCTACCACAGCGCCATGCTCGACTTCGGACCCGGCTCGGTGGACGGCTGGCTGGCCGAACTGGCGGCGGCCGAATTGGGGATTGCTCCCGCGCCGGAACTGCTCGACGTCGCGGCACGCGAGCTGGTCCTCGACGACACACGGGTGGGGCTGACACCGCTCGAGTTCGAGCTCATCGACTATCTGCTTGCGCATGCAGGCGCCGCCGTTTCGCGTGGCGAACTCCTTCGCCACATATGGGGCACGACTTATACCGGCAACAGCAACGTCGTCGACGCTGTGGTGTGCACGCTACGCCGCAAGCTCGGTGGACAGGCGCGGCGACTCGAAACCGTCAGCGGCGTCGGCTACCGGATTCGCCATCGGTAAATGACAGACACCACTGCCGATGGCTAGTTGCCATCCACAGCGGCTGTTTATTGTCTTGTTGAAGAATGCTTACTCCAACTCCACATCCGACAGGGGCACACAGCAGCAGGCCAGGATGACGCCCGCCTCCCGCTCCGCCGCCGACAGGGCCGGGGCGTCGGGTTGCGCCACCTCGCCGGACCTGAGGCTCTGCTTGCAGCTGCCGCAGATGCCGGCACGGCAGGACCAGGGCAGTTGCAAACCCTGTCCTTCGGCCTGGGTCAACAGATCCTGCTGGTTGTTGCCGGTGAATTCATGGTCGCCGATGCGTACCCGCACCGCCCTGGTTTCACGTGAAACATCGGCCGGAACCGGACCGCCAAAGCTCTCCTGATAGATGCGCCCCGCCGGCACCCCCAGCGCCAACAGCCAGGCTCTGGCCTGCTGCATAAAGCCCGCCGGGCCACACAGGTAGATGTCCCGCTGCTGCAGCGCCGATACCGCGGCCAGTCGGGCCAGCTCCAGCCGTTCGCCCTGGCCCCGCTCCGGCCGGGTCAGCACGAAATCGAGCCGCAGGCCGGGATGGCGCCGGGCCAGCGCCTTCAGCTCGGCGGCGGCGGGCAGGTCCGCCTCGGCGCGGCACAGGTGCAGGAAATACACGTCCTCCAGCCGCTCCAGATCCGCCATGGCCCGCACCATGGACAGCATGGGCGTGACTCCCGATCCCGCCGACAACAGCAGGTAGCTGCCGGCGGGCCGCAGATGGAAATCGCCCGCCGGGGCATGGGCCAGCAGGGCGTGGCCCGGCTGCAGTGCCTCGGCCAGCCAGTTGGACACCACCCCATCGGGCTGGCGCTTGACGCTGATGCCGTAGCGGCCTGGCCGGGTCGGGCTGGAGCTCAGGGTGTAATGGCGCAGGTGGCGGCGACCGTCGATATCCAGCGCCACCGGCAGGTGCTGGCCCGGCTGGTAGTCGGCCAGAGGCTTGCGATCCATGGCCTCCAGCCAGTAGGTGTCCATGTCCCGGGCTAGGGGCTCACGCTCCACACACACCAGTTGCCGGCGTTTGGGCGCCGCGTCCGGGTAGATGGGGGCACTGGCGTACTCCAGCACCTCTACCTCGTCCCCCAGCCTGATCTCGCCCTCGTTGAGGGGCACCAGGTTCTGGCCGAAATAGACCTCGCCGTCGTCACCGCGGCGGTAACGGGTCAGGGTGGCGAGCGGCTCCTTCATGGCGTTGAAGCGCTCGCTGCCGGGCTCTATGGTGGTCATGATGCAGCGGCTGCAGGGCTTGGCCACCAGGAACTCCACCTCGCCGATGCGGATGCGGCGCCAGCCGTCCTCCTCGAAGGGGCGGCCGCCCCGCACCACTAGGTTGGTGCGGAACTGGGACATGTCCATCCTGGCATCGGCACGCAGGTTGAGATCGGCGAGCGAAGCTTCCGAGATCAGCAGCAAGGGGTAGCCGTCGGCGAAGCTGACACCGGTGCCCAGCTTTTCCCGGTAGCGGTTGGAATGCTGGCCCAGCCACAACAGCTGCACCGGCTCATCCAGAATCTGGCTGAACCAGGCGTCGTAATCGGCATGGGTACTCCAGGCGGTGAAGCTGTCGCCCCAAACGCCGGTAGCCACCGGCTGCAGCAGGAACTGCTGGTGGCGCACCGACAGGCGCTGGTCGCCATGATGCAGCTCCAGGCCGCCGGCCACCGGCGTCACCTTGATTCCTTGCAGACGGGGATGGGTACGGGCGGTGACGAAGGTGCCGTCCGGCCTGGCCAGCATATAGCGGCGATCACCGCGCAGGCCCTCGCGGGAGACCCAGGCGTCCTGCACCGCCAGTCCGGCCGTTGATTTGATCGGATAAAGATTGAGCCCCGTGATCACCGCCATATTATTCCACCTTTTCTATCCCAAAAAGTTTACATCGGCATACCAATCGGTAATGGTTGGCAGATGTTGCCATTATTATCGTATAACAGGAGTACAAATGACTATTGAACGCCGGCAGATCGGCCAACGCATGAGCCGCATCGTCAAGCACAACGGCACCCTCTACCTGTGCGGCCAAGTGTGCAAGGACGCCACTCAGGATATCACCGAACAGACCCGTACCATGCTGGAAAAAGTGGACGAACTTCTGCTGGAAGCCGGCTCGAGCCGGGAGCACATCCTCTCCGCCACCCTTTACCTGAAAACCATGGCCGACTTCGCCGCCATGAACGCGGTGTGGGACGCCTGGGTGCCCGAAGGCCATGCCCCCGCCCGCGCCTGTGTGGAAGCCGCCATGGCCCGCCCCGAGCTGCGGGTGGAAATCTCGGTGATCGCCGCCGAGCGTTAAACCCCTTCCTGCTCCAGCCAGCGGTACAGGGTGCGCCGGGTCACCCCCAGGATCTCGGCCGCCCGCTGCTTGTTACCCTTGGTCTGCTGCAGCACATAACGCATATAGTCGCGCTGCAGCTCGCTCAGCGGCGGCAACTGCTCCCGGGCCCGGTCCTGCCAGTCGGTCACGGCGGGAGCAGGCAATTCGGCCCTCGCCTTCAGCATCCGGGCCGGCAGGTGGGCAGGCTGGATCCACTCTTCCTCGCAGAACACCAGGGCCCGCTCCACCGCGTTTTGCAGTTCGCGCACGTTGCCGGGAAACGGATAACGGTGAAACAGCTCCAGGCAGTCCGGGCCGAAGCCTCCGACCTCCTTGCCGCTGCGCTCCCGTCCCTGTTGCAGGAACAGCTGTGCCAGCCGCTCTATGTCCTCGCCCCGCTCACGCAACGGCGGTACCCGCAGGGAAAAGGTCTCCAGCCGGTAGAACAGATCTTCGCGGAAACTGCCCTCCGCCACCTTCTGTTCCAGATCCCGGTGGGTGGCGGCGATGATGCGCACGTCCACCGTCAGCTCTCTATCCGAGCCCACCGGGCGCAGGGTGCCTTCCTGCAATACCCGCAGCAGCTTGGCCTGCAGCTCGAGCGGCATCTCGCCGATTTCATCGAGCAGCAGGGTGCCGCCGTCGGCCTCCCGCAGCAGGCCGGTCCGCGCCTTGCTGGCGCCGGTAAAGGCGCCGCTGGCATGGCCGAAAAATTCGCTTTCCAGCAGCTCGCCGGGAATGCCGGCGCAGTTCACCGCCAGGAAGGGCCCGCCGGCCCGGCCGCTCTCCCGGTGCAGGGCCCGGGCCACCAGCTCCTTGCCGGTGCCGCTCTCGCCCTGTACCAATACCGGGCCTTCGGCGCCGGCCACCTGGCGGATTTGCTGGAACAGCCGGCGCATGGGCAGGCTCTGGCCGAGGATATCGTGAAAGCGCTCGCCCTTGAGCACCCGATCCAGCTGTTGCTTCAGGCCCCGGTGCTCGAGCAGCCGGGCCACGGTCATCAGGCAGTGATCCATGTCGAAGGGCTTGGTGAGAAAGTCGTCGGCGCCGGCCTTGAGCGCCGCCACCGCCTGGGACACGGTGCCGAAGGCGGTAATGATCAGCATGGCCGGCGCCGGCTCCAACCCCTTGAGCAGGGGCAGCAGGCTGAGACCGTCGGCCCCGGGCAGGCGCACGTCGCTGATCACCAGATCCGGCAACTCCCGCGCCAACGCTTCCCTGGCCTGCTCCGCCGAGCCGGCGTGGCGCACCTGGTAGGATTCCGCCTCCAGCTCTTCCTGCAACAGCTCGGCCAGGGCGGCGTCGTCTTCAATCAGTAGTATGAATGCCTTGGGCATGGGAACTCCTCGCAAGTGTCAGTATCACCCGGGCGCCACCGCCGGACCCGGTGGTGAGCGTCAGGCTGCCGTCCAACTCGGCCATGATGTTGTGCACTATGGCCAGCCCCAGGCCGGTGCCCTCGCCCTTGGGTTTGGTGGTGACGAAGGGGGCCACCAGTTGGTCGGGGTCGAGGGCGAAACCGGGGCCATCGTCGGTGATCTCGATGCTCAGCCGCTCCTCCTGCTCCCGTACGGCAACCTGTACCCGGCTATGCGCCGCCTGCAGGGCGTTACGCAACACATTGACCAGGGCCAGCTCGAGCCTGGCGCCGTCGAGCCGCAGCCAAACCGGTTTTCCGGGCGGAGGCAGGCGCAGATCGGCGGCAGACCACTGTTCGTGCCGCACGGCGGCACAGCTCTGCTCCAGCAGCCGATTCAGCTCCACCGGCTCGATCTCCCGGGATTCGGGCCGGCTGAAATCCAGCAGCTGGCGCACGATGCGCGACAACCGCAATACCTGACCACGAACGGCGGCCAGCTGACGCTGGGCTTCGGGTTCATCGGTCTGCTTCTGTAGCCGGCGGGCACGGCCGTCGATCACGTTAAGCGGGGCCCCCAGCTCATGGGCGATGCCGCCCACCACTGTGCCCACCGCCGCCATCTTCTGCTGGTGCCGCAGGCGCCGGTTGAGCGCCCGTTCCTGGGCCTGGTGGTTGCGGATTTCCACCAGCATCTCGTTCAACCCCAGGGCAATGCGGCGCAGCTCCTGGGGGCCGGCCAGCGCCGCCCGCTGTTGCCAGTCGCCGGCCTTTACCCTGTCCATCACCGCCACCAGGGCGTTGACGTGGCGCCCCAGCCCCCGGTAATGGCCCCAGATCACCACGCCCATCATCAGCACCCCGAAAATCAGCCAGCCGAACCAGGCCGTTCTGGCCAGCAGGGCGAACGACTGCTCAAAATCCTTGGCCCGGCGGGTGATCTGGATAAGGCCGTTGATACGGCCTCCCGCATCGGTCAACGGCACGAAGTGGGAAAACACGTCCCGGCCCGCGGTCCGTTGATATAACTCCTGTTGTTCTCCGGTCAGCATCACCTGGGTCGCCGCCGGGCTGTTGCGCAGGCTGACATCGGCGATGCCGGACGACGCCAGCACTCGTCCCTCGGCGTCGAACACCGAGGCGCCATAGACCTGGCCGATGGAGAACACCGCCGACAGGGTGCGCTCCACCCCCTTGATATCACCGCCGGCCAGGGCGTCGCCGATGGGTCCGCTTACCGCCCTGGCGATCAGCTTGATGTCCTCCTTGAGCCGCTCGCTCTGCGCCAGGTTGACATGGTGCAGGGTCAGGCCGACGCCCAGCGCCAGGATCAGCCATAGGGGCAGTACCACATAGAGCACCACCCGCCAGCCGATGCCCCCTCCCCCGACCCTGTTCTTTATCCTGTTGTACATAAGATCTGTATCATCCTGTCTCGAATGGATAATCAACACTATGACAAAAAGATACAAAGCCAGTCCGGCACTGTGGCATCCGCTACGACAGTAACCCACGCAATAATAAAAATATCCTTATAAAACAAAAAATTAAAATCACAACGTGGAAGTTGGCACGATCCTGGCCTTAGTCAGGGGGAATCAACAACGCCAACCAAGGAGTCCATAATGAAAAAGACCCTGACCGCTTCCGCCCTGTTATCCGCCCTGCTGCTGGCCACCGCCCCGGCGATCGCCCAGACCGATGCTGCCATGCCGCCAGCAGCGGCCCAGCCTGCCGCCAGCATCGATGATGCCCAGCTCGAGCAGTTCGCCACCGCCCTGGACAAGATCAATCGGCTACAGGAAGAAGCCATGGCCAAGTTGAGCCAGGTGGAAGATGAGCAACAGGCCCAGGCCATCCAGCAGGAAGCCAACGAAAGCATGGTGGATGCCGTCACCGAATCCGGCCTGTCACTCGAGGATTACAACCTGATCGCCAACCAGCTGCAGACCAGCCCCGAACTGCAGCAGCGGCTCGAGGCCCTGCGCTAAGCCAAAACAGTCATGGGGACATCCTTGCCCCATGCCATTGCAACCCTAACGACAAAGCCCGGTCTCCCGGGCTTTTTGTTTTTGCAGTGCAACAAGATCGATGCCAGGATCCTGACCGATCTACACCGTCAAGTGCCGTTTGATAAGATCGTCAGACAAGTCGGCGATCTCGCCCCTGGCCACCTGCCGGCCCCGATCCAGGATCACGAAGCGATCCGCGAACTTGCGGGCGAAGGGCAGCTTCTGCTCCACCAGCAGCACGGTGAGGCCGTCTTCTTCCATCAGCCGGCGGATCACCTGGCCGATATCGGCGACGATATTGGGTTGTATGCCCTCCCCCGGTTCGTCCAGGATCAGCAGCTCTGGCTCCAGCACCAGGGCCCGGCCGATGGCCAGTTGTTGTTGCTGGCCGCCGGACAGATCCCCGCCCCGGCGCTGGCGCATTTCCTTCAGCACCGGGAACAGCTCGTAGACTCGCTCCGGGATCCGGCGCAGGCCGTCGCCCCGGGCCGCCAGGCCGGTACGCAGGTTTTCCTCCACCGTCATCAGCGGGAAGATCTGCCGGCCCTGGGGCACATAACCCAGCCTGAGCCGGGATCTGTCCTCCAGCCGCTTTTTAGTGAGCTCGGTGCCGTCGTCCAGGAGGATGCTGCCGCTCTTCACCGCCACCTCACCCATGATGCATTTGAGCAGCGTGGTCTTGCCCACCCCGTTGCGGCCCATCACGCAGGTGCAGCGACCCCGGGGGATCGCCAGACTCAGGTCCCAGAGGGTGTGGCTCTCGCCGTAGAACTGGTTCAATTTGTCGACTGTCAGCATCAGGCCACCTCGGCGCCGCTTTCTTCCCCCAGGTACACCTCGATCACCCGCGGGTCGTTGGATACCTGGTCCATGGTGCCTTCGGCCAGCACCGAGCCCTGGTGCAGCACCGTCACCTTGCGCGCGATGGAGCGCACGAAGCCCATGTCGTGCTCCACCACCACCACCGACTGCTTGCCCTTGCCGGCAAGCCGGGTCAGCAGCTCGGCGGTCAGCTCCATTTCCTGCTCGGTCATGCCCGCCACCGGCTCGTCCACCAGCAGCAGCCGGGGCCGCTGCATCAGCAGCATGCCGATCTCCAGCCACTGCTTCTGACCGTGGGAGAGGATGCCCGCCAGCTCGTGGCCGGCGGCCTTGAGGCCGATCAGCGCCACCACCTCGTGGATGCGATCCCGCTGCTCCGAACTCAGCCGGGCGGTCAGGGTGGGCAGTACCCGCTTGTCGGCGGCCATGGCCAGTTCCAGGTTTTCGATTACCGTCAGTTCCTCGAACACCGTCGGCTTCTGGAACTTGCGGCCGATGCCCAGGCTGGCGATCTCCGGCTCCGACAGCCGCAGCAGGTTATGCTTGCTGCCGAACCACACCTGGCCCCGGTCGGGCCGGGTCTTGCCGGTGATGATATCCATCATGGTGGTCTTGCCGGCGCCGTTGGGGCCGATGATGCAGCGCAGCTCGCCGTCGTCGATAGTGAGGTTGAGGTTGTTGATGGCCCTGAAGCCGTCGAAGCTCACGCTCACATCCTCAAGATAGAGGATGGGGCCGTGGCGCACGTCCACCGGCGACATCTCGGGCACCATAAAGTCGAACACCTGGTCCCGGCGGGCCAGGGATTTGAACATGTTCATGCACTTGCCTCCTTGGGCGCGGTGGAAGAACGGCGGCGGGCCAGCAGGCCGGCGATGCCCCTGGGCAACAGTACGGTAGCCACCACGAAGAGGCCGCCGAGGGCGAACAGCCAGGCGTCGGGCATAACCCCGGTGAACACCGTCTTGGCGTAGTTCACCAGCAGGGCACCCAACACGGCGCCGTAGAGGGTGGCGCGGCCGCCCAGGGCCACCCACACCACGATTTCGATGGAAAACAGCGGCGAGAACTCGCTGGGGTTGATGATGCCCACCTGGGGCACGTAGAGGGCGCCGGCCACCCCGGCCAGCATCGCGGACACCACGAACACGAACAGCTGCACCCGCTCCACCCGGTAGCCGATGAAACGGGTGCGGGCCTGGGCGTCACGCGAGGCCACGCACACCCGCCCCAGCTTGCTCAGCACTATGGCCCGGCACAGCCAGTAGCCCAGCGCCAGGGCGATACCGGAGGCGATGAACAGCCCCACCCGGGTGGCGTCGGCGCGCAGGTCAAAGCCCAGCAGTTCGCGGAAGTCGGTGAGGCCGTTGTTGCCGCCGAAGCCCATCTCGTTGCGGAAAAAGGCCAGCATCAGGGCGAAGGTCAGCGCCTGGGTGATGATCGAGAGATACACCCCGGTCACCCGGGAGCGGAACGCCAGGAAGCCGAACACCAGCGCCAGCAGTCCCGGCGCCAGCAGCACCATCAAAAAGGCAAACCAGGCCATGTCGAAGCCGGCCCAGTACCAGGGCAGGCTGTCCCAGTTGAGGAACACCATAAAGTCCGGCAGCTCCGGGTGGCCGTACACGCCCCGGTCGCCGATCTGGCGCATCAGGTACATGCCCATGGCGTAGCCGCCCAGGGCGAAGAAGGCGCCATGACCCAGGCTGAGGATGCCGAGATAGCCCCACACCAGGTCCACCGCCACCGCCAGCAGGGCATAGCTCAGGTACTTGCCGAGCAGGGTGACGGTGTAGGTGGAGACGTGCAGCGGGTGCGCCGCCGGCAACAGCAGGTTGGCCAGGCTCACCAGCAGCAGGGCCGCCAGCAATACCGCCAGAAAAACCCGGGTCTGGCGCTCTTTGAGGGGTTGGGTCAACCACATGCGTTATGCCTCCGCCGCCCGGCCCTTCTGCGGGAAGAGCCCGCGTGGCCGTTTTTGAATAAACAGTATGATGAACACCAGCACGATAATCTTGGCCAGCACGGCCCCGGCCCAGGGCTCCAGGATCTGGTTGAAGACCCCGAGCGAGAGCCCGGCCACCAGGGTACCCCAGAGGTTGCCCACGCCGCCGAACACCACCACCATAAAAGAGTCGATGATGTAGTTCTGGCCCAGGTTGGGGCCCACGTTGGTGAGCTGGGACAGGGCCACCCCGGCCAGGCCGGCCACACCGGAGCCCAGCCCGAAGGTGAGGATGTCCACCCGGGTGGCGCGGATGCCCATGGCCCGGGCCATGGTGCGGTTCTGGGTCACGGCGCGCACCTCCAGCCCCAGCCGGGTGCCCTTCATCACCCACATCAGGCCGGCGAACACCAGCAGGGCGAAGCCCAGCACATAGAGCCGGTTGAGGGTGAGCGACAGGGCGTCGTTCACCACCAGGGAGCCGCTCATCCACTCGGGGGTGACCACGGTGCGGTTGAGCGGAGAGATCAGGGTACGCACCAGTTGCTGCAGGATCAGGCTGACGCCGAAGGTGGCCAGCAGGGTTTCCAGCGGCCGCCCCTTGAGGAACTGGATGACGCCACGCTCGATGGCGATGCCGACGAGCGCCGCCACCAGGAAGCCGGCGGGAATGGACAGCAGCAGCGCCAGCCCCGGCTGCCCCGGCAGCAGCTGTTGCAGCATCCAGGTGGTGTAGGCGCCGAGCATGATCAACTCCCCATGGGCCATGTTGATCACCCCCATCACCCCGAAGGTGATGGCCAGGCCGATGGCCGCCAGCACCAGCACCGAACCCAGGCTGAGGCCGAAATAGAGGGTCTCGGCGGCGCGGTTGAGCTTCAGGTTCTGCTCTATGCCGGCCAGCGCCTTGCGGGCCGCCTCGGCCAGCTCGCCGTCGCCCTGTGCCGCCCGGCTGAGGGCGATACGCACCCGGTTGTGCAGGCTGCCTGCCAACGCCTCGAGGGCGCTGATATCGCCCTGCTCCAGCCGGTGGATGGCCAGGGCCTGGGTCAGCCGCCACCGGGTCTGGCCATCGGCCTCTGCCGGGATCAGCGCCGCCAGGGTGGCCGCCAGCTCGGCATCCACCTCGCCCAGCAGCCGCTCGGCCGAGGCCCGCCGCAGGGCCGGATCGTCCGCGTACAGATCCAGCACCGCCAGGGCGCTGCGCAACTGGTTGCGCAGGCTGTTGTTGATGCTGATCCGATCCAGATCCCGGCGCCCCAGGGTGCCCAGATCTTCATTGTTAAGGGCATCGACCACCGGCCACTGCCAGCCGCCGGTGCTCATCACCAGCACGAAGCGCCGGTCTGCCTTGCCGCGTTGCAGGCGGCCGTCGAGCAGTGCCGCCAGCCAGTCCCGCGCCCGCGGATCCCGGCTGGCGACGATGGCGTCGATGGCCTCGCCCTTGGCCGCGAAGGCGCGCGTATCCAGCGCCTCGAGCAAGGCCTGGCCGGCATCAACCTGGGCCGCCACCGGCAGCGCCGGAGCCAACAGCCCCGCCACCAGCAACAGCCTGAGCATCAGGCTCCTGAGAATATTCATGGTGTTATCCTTTGTTTCCCAACGTTTCCGGGTCCGCCCCGGGAGATGCCGTCGCTACCTTGAGCAGGGTCACCCCGCGAAAGAGGGGGGTCCATCTGTACCAACCCCCTCTTATTCCTCTCGTAGGAACTGTGTTGCCCGTTTAAGCCAGCCTGACTCTTGGTCACAAGTTTTTGTCGACTTTTGATAAGGCGTAAACATCGGCCAAAGGGCACTACTCCTCCGGCACGCCGTAAACCCATCCATGGGGCTCCGCCGCGACATCCGGCATGTGCGAGCGTACAAGGAGGTATTCACAGCGTGTCGGCGGTGGTGGCCCTGTTGCTTCTTCTCTGCGTAAAATCAGACAACCAGACTCGTGACCAAGAGACTGGTTTCCGGCTCAGTTCCCCAGCGCCGCCTGGGCTTCCGCCTTGGCCTGGCTGCCGCCACATTTGCCGGTGGTCACGTTGTAGTTGCCGCAACGCATGGGCGCGGTCCAGTCCGCCACCAAATCCTTGGAGCCGGGCAGGTAATCGGACCAGGCGTCGCCCATCACGGTACCCGTGGTCTGCCAGACCACCTCGAACTGGCCATCGTCCTGGATCTCGCCGATGAGGACCGGTTTGGTGATATGGTGGTTGGGCAGCATGGTGGCGTAGCCGCCGCTCAGATTGGGCACCGTCACCCCGATAATGGCGTCCTTTACCGCATCCACCTCGGTGGTGCCGGCCTTGCGCACCGCCTCGGCCCACATGTTGAAACCGATATAGTGGGCTTCCATCGGGTCGTTGGTCACGGCGGCGTCGTTCTTGGAGAAGGCGGTCCAGGCATCGATAAAGTCGCCGTTGGCGTCGGTGTCCACGCTCATAAAGTAGTTCCAGGCCGCCAGGTGGCCGACCAGGGGGGCGGTGTCGATGCCGGACAGCTCCTGCTCGCCCACCGAGAAGGCCACCACCGGGATGTCGGCGGCATCAATGCCCTGGTTGCCCAGTTCGCGATAGAAGGGCACGTTGGCGTCGCCGTTGATGGTGGACACCACGGCGGTCTTCTTGCCGGCGCTGCCGAAGCGCTTGATCTCGGCCACGATGTTCTGCCAGTCGGAATGGCCGAAGGGGGTGTAGTTGATCATGATGTCGGCCTCGGCCACGCCATGATCCTTGAGGTAGGCCTCGAGGATGCGGTTGGTGGTGCGCGGGTACACATAGTCGGTACCGGCCAGCACCCAGCGTTCCACGCCCAGCTCCTGCATCAGGTAGTCTACCGCCGGAATGGCCTGCTGGTTGGGCGCGGCGCCGGTGTAGAACACGTTCTGGGAAGACTCCTCACCCTCGTACTGCACCGGGTAGAACAGCAGGCCGTTCAGCTCTTCCACCACCGGCAGCACCGCCTTGCGCGACACCGACGTCCAGTTGCCGAAGATCACGTCCACCTTCTCCTGGGCCAGCAGCTCCCGCGCCCGCTCGGCGAACAGCGGCCAGTTGGAGGCCGGATCCACCACCACCGGCTGCAACTGCTTGCCCAGCAGGCCGCCGGCGGCGTTCTGCTGCTCGATCAGCATCAGTACGGTGTCTTTCAGGGTGGACTCGCTGATGGCCATGGTGCCGGACAGGGAGTGCAGCACCCCGACCTTGATCACCTCGTCCTGGGCCTGGGCGGGAAAGACTGCCAGGCCGGCGGCCAGCAGGGCGGAATAACAGAGGGATTTTTTCACGATAAGCTCCTTGTGCTGAAACACTTTTTTCGATTGCCTGCTTCGCTTGAAGCAAAGGCTGTGCCAGCAAGCAAATCAGCTTTCAAACCAGGAGGATACCCATTACGAGGTAACTGGCGTGGACCCTTTGCGTCCAACATGGTGCAGTCGAAAGAAGGGGAGGCAAAGCGCGCACCATGAGTGGGCAAGACGGGCTGAAAAAATAAAAGCCCGGAACTCCGGGCCTTTTAGACGAGGGGAAGCGAGGAGCCCGCTTACACCACACCCTGTTCGATCATGGCGTCAGCCACCTTGCGGAAACCGGCGATATTGGCGCCCAGCACCAGGTTGTGGGGCTCGCCGAATTCGGCGGCGGTGGTGCTGGCGCTGAGATAGATGTTCTTCATGATCACCTTCAGCTTCTCGTCCACTTCCTCGAAGCTCCAGCGCTGCATGCTGGCGTTCTGGGCCATCTCCAGCTGGCTGGTGGCCACGCCGCCGGCATTGGCCGCCTTGCCCGGGCCGTAGCAGATCCTGGCATCGAGGAAGACTTCCACCGCATCCTGGGTGGAGGGCATGTTGGCGCCTTCGGATACGGCGATCACCCCGTTGGCCACCAGTACCTTGGCATCGGCCTCGGTCAGTTCGTTCTGGGTGGCGCAGGGGAAGGCCAGCTGGGCGGGAATGCGCCATACCGCATGGCCGTCGGCCGGATAGTCGTTCACCGGGATGAACTTGGCGTCCGGGTGGGCAACCAGGTATTCGTTCAGCCGTACCTTGCGCACTTCCTTCAGTTCCTTCAGGGTCTGAAGGTCAATGCCGGCTTCATGGTAGAGGGTGCCGCTGGAGTCGGAGCAGGTCACCGGGCGGGCGCCCAGTTCGTACAGCTTCTCGATGGTGTAGATGGCCACGTTACCGGCACCGGACACCAGGCACTGCTTGCCGGCCAGGGTGTCGCCCTTGTCCGCCAGCATGTACTGGGCGAAGTAGACGCAGCCGTAGCCGGTGGCTTCCTTGCGCACCAGAGAGCCGCCCCACAGCAGGCTCTTGCCGGTGAAGACGCCGTCGTAGTGGCCGGTGAGGCGCTTGTACTGGCCGAACATGTAGCCAATTTCCCGGGCGCCCACGCCGATATCGCCGGCGGGCACGTCGGTGGTGGGGCCGATGTGACGGTACAGCTCGTTGATAAAGGACTGGCAGAAACGCATGATTTCGCCGTCGGACTTGCCCTTGGGATCGAAGTTGGCACCACCCTTGCCGCCGCCGATGGGCAGGCCGGTGAGGGCGTTCTTGAAGATCTGCTCGAAGCCGAGGAACTTGATGATGCCGGCGTTCACGCTGGGGTGGAAACGCAGGCCGCCTTTATAAGGCCCCAGGGCCGAGTTGAACTCGATACGGTAGCCCTTGTTGACCTGCACCTTGCCCTGATCGTCCACCCAGGGCACCCGGAACATGATCTGGCGCTCGGGCTCGATCATGCGTTCGATGATGGAGTGCAGCTTGTACTTCTCACTGGTTTCGAGGATCGGCTGCAGCGAGTCGAGCACCTCCTCTACCGCCTGATAGAACTCTGCTTGTGCCGGGCTGGTTTTCTGGAGCTTGACGATGGTGTCGTGGATATACGTCACGATATCTTCCTTGTTATAATTTTGTAAAATTTTTATTTGGGATACACATTAAGACCCTCTTCTATTGAAATATGGATGGCGGTATCCGGTCAATGCCTGCACAACAAATATATATACCAAAAATTAGAATATTTATTCTCATCTGACGCTGATCCCCTCCGAATTCCCTTCCCCGGTAATCGTCTAAAGCAGTCTATGCTTGATCGAAGATGCAGGGAGAAAGCGTATGGATACAAAAGAGTCGTCCTCCCCCGACGACACCCGCCTGGGACAGGCCCTGATCGAGCAGGGCCACATCACCGAGAAAGAGCTAACCCGTCTGGAACGCATGCGCCAGGGGCAGGCCGATGGCGGATCCCTTGCCTCCCTGCTGCTCAATCTGGGCATGATGTCGGAGCGGGAGCTGGCCAAGAGTCTGGCCGAACTCACCCGGCTGCCACTCACTACCGCCGAGGAATACCCCCCGGCCCCGCCCCTGGACACCCCCCTCGCCTACCGTTTTCTGAAGGAGCATCATCTGGTGCCGCTCCGTCAGGAGCCGGATGCCCTGGTGATGGCCATGGTCGACCCCCGGGACCACTTCGCCGCCCGGGCCATGGCCATGATGTGCCGCCAGCCGGTGCGGCTGCAGGTGGGGGTGAACTCGGAGATTACCGCCGCCATAGAACGACTCTACGGCGAAGGCCAGAGCAAGATGGGCGACATCCTCTCTGCGGTGCAACAGGAAGAGGAAACGGAAGAAAGTATCGCCCAGCTCAAGGACATGGCCAGCGAGGCGCCGGTGATCCGCCTGGTCAACCTGATCATCCAGAAGGCGGTGGATCTGCGCGCTTCCGACATTCATGTAGAGCCGTTCGAAAACCGGCTCAAGATCCGCTACCGCATCGACGGCGTGCTGCAGGAGAGTGAGGCCCCGCCGGTGAACATGACCCCGGCCATTCTCTCCCGCATCAAGATCATGGCCCGGCTCAACATCGCCGAGCGCCGGCTGCCCCAGGACGGTCGTATCGAACTGAAAATCCAGGGTATGGAGCTGGATATCCGGGTGTCCACCGTGCCCACCATGCACGGCGAGAGCCTGGTGATGCGGCTGCTCAACCGGGAAAGTGTGGTACTGGACTTCGACGCCCTGGGGTTTGCCGAAGACACCAAGGCCCGGCTGCGCCAGGTGCTGAAGATCCCCCACGGCATGCTGATGGTCACGGGACCCACCGGCAGCGGCAAGACCACCACCCTCTATACCGCCCTCAACCAGCTCAACACCACGGACCGCAAGCTGATCACGGTGGAAGATCCGGTTGAATACCAACTGGAGGGGGTCAACCAGATACAGGTCAAGCCGAGTATCGGGCTCAGCTTCGCCAGCGCCCTGCGCTCCATCGTGCGCCAGGACCCGGACGTGATCATGGTAGGGGAAATGCGCGACCTGGAAACCGCCCGCATCTGCGTGCAGTCGGCCCTCACCGGCCACCTGGTGCTGTCCACCCTGCACACCAACGACGCCGCCAGCAGCGTGACCCGCTTGCTGGAAATGGGGGTGGAGGACTACCTGCTCACTTCCACCCTCAATGCGGTGATCGGACAGCGCCTGGTGCGGGTGCTCTGCCCCCACTGCAAGGAAGGCTACCAGCCGCTGCCGGAACTGGTGCGGGAGCTGAAACTGGCACCGCTCGTCCCGGACGAACCCATCCGCCTGTTCCGGCCGGTGGGTTGCGCCCGCTGCGCCGGCACCGGTTACCACGGCCGGCTGGCGATCCAGGAGCTGCTCACCATGAACGACGATATCCGCAAGCTGGTGCTGAGCCACGCCGACGCCGGCAAGATCCAGGAGGCCGCCATTCGTCACGGCATGAGGACCATGTACGGCGACGGCCTGCACAAGGCCCTGCAGGGGATCACCAATGTCGAAGAGGTGATCCGGGTCACCCAGGAGGCCTGAAATGGCGCTGTTCTACTTCAAGGCGGTCAGCCAGAGCGGCGAGGTGCAGGAAGGCCGGCTGGAAGGCAGCGACCAGCAGAGCATAGTGCTGCAGCTGCAGCAGCGGGGTCTGATCCCGCTCAGCGTGGAGCCGGCCGACGGCCGGGGACCCGCCACCTCCGGGCTGGGGCTGCGGACGGGCCGCAAACGGGTGGGCGAGCGCCAGATCCAGGTGCTGACCCAGGATCTGGCCGCCCTGCTCAAGGCCGGTGTCCCTCTGGAGCGAGCCTTCGGCATCATGATACAGGTACGCAGCCATGCCGACGACATCCGCCTGCTCGGCCAGATCCGCGAAGGCATACAGCGCGGCCAGCCCCTGTCGGCGGTGCTGGCCGAGCAGGACGCGGCCTTCTCCCCCTTCTACCTGAACATGATCCGGGCCGCCGAGATATCGGGCAACCTGGAGCAGGGCCTGTCCGATCTGGCGATATACATGGAGCGCAGCCGCCAGCTCCGGGAAAAGGCGATGTCGGCGCTGATCTACCCCATCATACTGTTGCTGGTATCGGCGGTATCCCTGCTGATCATCCTCACCTATGTGATCCCCCAGTTCCAGCAGCTGTTTGCCGACATGGGCCAGGCCATGCCGTTTTCCACCCGGGTGGTGATCGGCACCGCCGAATTCCTGCGTGACATGGGTCTCTGGCTGCTGCTGCTGATCCTGCTGGGCCTGATCTACGGCCGGCGCCAACTGGCCCAGCCCGGCAAGCGCTTGGCCTGGGACCGCTTCGTGTTGCGCCTGCCCCTGGCCGGGGAGCTGATCCGCCGGCTGGAGGTGGCCCGCTTCAGCCGCAGCCTGGGCACCCTGATGAAAGGGGGCGTGCCCCTGCTCAGCGCCCTCACCATCGCCCGCGATACCCTGGGCAACCAGTTGCTGGCCAACACCCTGAGCGAAGCCGCCGGCAGCCTGAAGGAAGGGCGCCGACTGGCCGAACCCTTGCAGGCATCGGGCCAGTTTCCGCCCCTGGCGATACAGATGATCCGGGTGGGCGAGGAAACCGGTCAGTTGGAAGACATGCTACTCAAGGTGGCGGATACCTACGACCGGGAAGTGGAAAACGCCATTCAGCGCCTGCTGACCATACTGGAACCGGTGCTGATCGTCGGCCTGGGGGTCATCATCGCCGGCATCATCATTTCCATCCTGGTGGCCATTCTCGGCATCAGTGAACTGCCCATATAGGGAGGCAACAGTGCGTTACAACAAGACAAGGACATCTCGACTCGGCTTTACCCTGCTCGAACTGCTGGTGGTACTGGTCATCCTGGGGCTGCTGGCCAGCCTGGTCGGACCCCAGGTGCTGCGCCAGCTGGCCGGTTCCAAAACCAAGACGGCGCAGCTTCAGATCCGGGAGCTCGGCACGGCGCTGGATCTGTACCGGCTGGAGGTGGGCCGCTATCCCACCACCGCCGAAGGGCTGGAGGCCCTGCTCAGCGCCCCCACCAACACCCGGGGCTGGAACGGCCCCTACCTGACCAAGAGGACCATCCCCAAGGATCCCTGGGGCAACGACTACCATTACCGCTCGCCCGGCCAATACGGCGATTTCGATCTGTTCAGCCTGGGCGCAGACAACCGGGAAGGAGGCACGGGTGAGGATCAGGACGTGGTCAGTTGGGAGTAAGGGCTTTACCCTGCTGGAGCTGCTGGTGGTACTGACCATTTCCACCCTGGCGCTGGCGGTGGCCCTGCCACGCTTCGCCGCCCTGCTGCCCGGGGCCGAACTGAAGAGCTACAGCCGGCAAACCGCCGCCCTGCTGCGGCTGGCCCGCAGCCAGGCCATCGCCACCGGTGAAGAGGTTGCCCTGTTGTTCGATCGGGAAGCCCGCCAAACCCTGCTGACCGGGCGGCCCGCCCCCTACCCCTGGCCGGAGCGCATCGAGCTGGTGCTCAGCGCCGTGACTGATAGCCCGCCGGCGCCTCAGGAAATGACCTTTTATCCGGACGGCACCAGCAGCGGCGGCACCCTGGTAGTGGCCGGGTCCGGTCAGCGTTACCGCATAGAGGTGCACTGGCTGACCGGCAGGGTGAGCTTCCATGACTAGACGGCCCCCCCGCCGGCAAAGCGGTTTTTCCCTGCTGGAGGTGTTGGTGGCCTTCGCGGTGCTGACCGTCACCCTGGGGGTGTTGCTCAATATTTTTTCGCTGGCCATCCGTACCACCCAGGCCGCTCAGGAGCAGCAGAAAGCCATGCTGCTGGCGGAATCGAAACTGACCGAACTGGATGCCGGCAGCCGGTTGCGGCCGGGGCGGGAGCAGGGCTGGTTCGACGACAACTACTGGTGGGAAACCCGGGTGGAGGAATTCGACAGTCGGGAGCTGATGGACAACGACTCCATGCTGGTGCCCTACCGGCTGTCGGTGATCGTGGGCTGGGGCCGCAATCAGCAATATGACCTCACCACCCTGCGGCTGGTGCGGCTGGAGGCCCGATGAAGCGGCAACAAGGCTTTACCCTGCTGGAACTGGTGGTGGCGCTGACCCTGCTGACCCTGCTCTCGGGGCTGATGTTCGGCGGCTTCCGCCTCGCCGGCCGGGCCTGGGAAACGGTCGACCGCCACAACGACCGGCTCAGCGAACAGGTGCAGCTGCAGCTGTTCCTGCGTAACCTGCTGGCCCAGGCACAGCCCCGGGAGATCTGGGACATACGCCAAACCCGGTTGCTGTCGTTCCAGGGTGGCGAGGACTCGCTGCTGTTCCTGGCTCCCCTGCCCCACAAAGGCGGCGGCCCGGCGCAGCCGGCCTGGTTCTACCTGGCGCTGGACGAGACCGACCCCGAGCATCCCCTGCTGCTGCTGAAAACCCAGCCATTCGTGGCCGACGGCAACCCGGAGCAACAGCAGGCGCTCGAGCCCTTCGACTGGTACCGGCTGGTGGACGACTTTCGCCGGCCGGAGCTGCTGCCGCCCCTGCTGGCACTGGAGGTGGACGAATTCAGGCTGCACTACCTGGCCCGGGAAGAAGACAGCCTGTCCGACTGGCAAGCCGACTGGCTGGAGCAGGAGCAGCTGCCGGCACTGATCCGGCTGCAACTGGCCCCGGACTGGCCCGCCCTGGTCATAGGCCCCGGAGACCACCGCTATGAGATCAAGGATGAATACTAGGCAGCGGGGCATCGCCCTGGTCAGCGTGCTCTGGGTACTGATCCTGCTGACCCTGCTGGCCACCGGACTGTCCCTCAACAGCCGCAGCCAGGCCCAGCAGAGCAGCAATATCATCCATGCCGCCCAGGCTCGCCACGCCGCCGATGCGGGCATGCACCTGGCGATGCTGGCACTGGCCCAGCCGCAAGACCGGCAGCCCTGGCTGGCCGACGGCAGCCCTTATCTGCTACGGCTGGACGATATCGACATCAGGGTGGCCATCTTTAACGAAAGCGGCCGCATCGACCTCAACGCCGCCGGCCCCGAGCTGCTCGACGGCCTGCTGGCCACCACGGGGCTGGACGACGGCCAGCGCGCCCGGCTGGTGGATGCCATCATGGACTGGCGCGACGGCGACGATCTGCGCCGGCTGCATGGTGCCGAATACGACGACTATATCGCCGCCGGGCTGGATTACGGCCCCCGCAACGCCCCTTTCCAAACGGTGGACGAAGTGCTGCGGGTGCTGGGCATGACGCCGGAGATTTACCGCCGGATCCGGCACAGCCTGACCATCCGCAACCCGCGCAACAGCATCAATCCCCTCTATGCCCCTCGCCAGGTGCTGTTGTCCCTGCCCGGCACCGACGAGGCGACCGTCGATCAGTTTATCGAAGACAGGCGCAGGAGCCATGAAAATGGCCAACCGCCTCCGGCCACCAGCATGTTTCCACGCCCCTTCCTCTCTGGCGGCTCCCCCGGGGTCAACTACACTATTTATACGGAAGCTCGTATGAATACGGTGTACCGCTCTCACCTGACGGCCAGCCTGAACAGCCGCCGCGGTCAGCCGGTTCTGGAACAGGTTTCACAGGAACCCATCCCGCTGTTCACCGAGCCGGACGCTTAACGGAGATTCCCTATGGATGGGGAGAACATAGTACAGAAGCTGAATGATTACGGCCGCCGGTTATGGCATACCCTATCCCGGTTCTGGCAGTGGTGGAGCGGGCAGTTGCTCAGCCTGTTGCCTCCCCGCCTGAGCCAGCGCCTGCTCGGCCAGAAACAGCGGCTCGGCATTTATCCCGAACAGGATCATTACCGACTGACCCTGGAGCCCCAGGGCGAACAGTTGCTCCTGACCGGCACACCGGCCCAGGCCGAGGAACTGGACCAAATGCTGAAACAGGCGGACAGCATCCGCCTCTGCCTGCCCGCCGGCGAGTTGCTGCTGACCCGAGTCACCCTGCCGGTGGCCACCGCCGGCAACCTGGCCAACGTGCTGCGCTTCGAGATGGACAGGCACACCCCATTCAGCGCCGATCAGGTTTACTTTGGCTTCCAATCCGCTCCCCGCGAGAAAGACAGCCCCCAGATCCAGGTCAGCCTGTTGCTGGCGCCGAAGGCCCAGGTAGACCCCCGGCTGGCCGAGCTGGAAGCACTGGGGCTGGCTCCCGACTCTCTCTGTGATGCCGAACACCCGGAAGCGCCGACCATTCCGCTGCCGGTGACTCGAAGTGCGGCCACCCTCAAGGCCGGGCGCCTGAAAAATCTGAACGGCGCCTTGGTACTGGTGATGCTGTTCCTGTTGGTGGCTGTGCCGCTCTACCAGCGGCAAAACCGGATCGACGCGCTCGGCGCCCAGCTGGATATCCCCCGGCAACGGGCGGAGCAGGCCGCCGCCCTCAAGCAGCAACTGGAAGAGCTGCAGCAAAGCCGGCAGTTCCTGGCCCGGGAAAGGGCGAGCCGGCCTTCGGTATTGCCGCTGCTGGACGAACTGACCCGTCAGTTGCCCGACCATACCTGGCTCAGTCGCTTCGAGCTGCTCGACGGTGCGGTACAACTCCGGGGGGAGTCGGCCAACGCCTCCGAGCTTATCGGCCTGCTGGAAGCCTCTGAGCTGTTCTTCGACGTGCGCTTCAGCTCACCGGTCACCAACAATCCGGCCACCAACAAGGATCGCTTCATGATCGACGCCCACTTCGGCAAGGAGGCCGCCTTATGAACCTGAGCGCCCGGCAGCAGCAGGCGGCCGCCCTGGGGCTATTGCTGGTAGTGGTGATGCTGGCCTTCAGCCTGGCCATTGGCCCCCTGTTCGGGCTCTTCCTGCGGCAGGGGGCGACCATCGGCCAGTTGGAAGATCAGCTCAACCGCTACCAGCGGCTGTCGGCCGAGCTGGAGCAGACCGAGCGGGCATTGCAACGGCTGCGGGCCGACACCCCCGACACCGGGCTTTACCTGCCGGAACGCCGGCCCGCCCTGGCTTCGGCCTGGCTGCAACAACACCTGAACCGACTGGTGAGCCGCAGCGGCGGCCAGTTGGTGAGCATCCAGAACGCCCCTCTCGCTACCGAAGGCCCCTTGCCGGGCGTGGTGCTGCGAGTGCACCTGCGCGGCGAGCTGGATCAACTGGTACCCCTGCTTCATGCGCTGGAGTCGGGGCAGCCCGCGCTCTTTATCCAGGGCCTGGTGATCACCGCCAACCCGCGCCGACCCGCCATTCAGGTGAACAGAAACATAGTGATTCGCCGGCAGGATCCCCGGCTGCGGCAGATCCCCTCGCTCGACGTTCGTTTCGACCTGATCGGCTATGCCCAAAGGGAGGCGCTATGAAACCCTGGCTCTTGCTGCTGGCCATGCCACTCCTGTGGCTGCCGGCCATACAGGCGCAGGACGGCAACGCCCCGGCGCCGGCCTATCCGCCCCTAGAACAGTTCGATGAAGTCATCAGCCGGCCGCTGTTCGACGAGAGTCGACGGCCCCAGGCGAGCGAAGACGAGGATCCCATCAGCGAAAGCGCCGCCGCCATGCGGGAAAAATGGCGCCTGACCGGGGTGGTGTGGGAAGGCAACCAGCAATTGGCACTGTTCAGCGAACGCCAGGGGGAAGGACGGGCACGCATCAAGGTGGGCATGTATCTGGACGGAGGCTGGCAGCTGGAAGAGATAGGGACAGACACCGCAACCCTGAGCGACGGTATCCAGAGCCTGCGCCTGGACTTGTGGGAGCCCAGGCTGCCGCCCAGCCGGCCCCCGGCCGATGAACCGGCACCGTTCAACGACACCATCCCCGGACAGGAAGGCAGCCCGGACGCCACCCCGGCCGAACCTGCCGACGGCACCGGCGATACCGTCACCGAACCGGACAACAACAACGAACAGGGAAGTAACGGGGATCCATCATGACCAGATTTAACCAGAGCAAATGGCTGTGCATCGGCTTCTCCTGCACCCTGCTGATCGCCTGCACCACCCCCACCGGGGACAGGGGCGCCCTCGACAAACCCTGGGGTCAGGCCCGGGTAACCAGCAACTATGATCCGGTGCGGCTCCCGCCCCGGGACGAAACGCTCCTGCCCACGCCGGCGGGCACCCCGGCCACCCCGACCGGCCCGGCCGAGAGCCCCTTGACCCGCAGCGAAATCTACCGCGGCTCCGGCAATTTTGTCCGGCTTGGGCAAGTAGAAGGGGCCCCTCCCACCGCCCCCGGCGACATTACCCTCAACTTTCAGGGCTCCGACATCGCCGAAGTGGTGAAGACCATACTGGGCGACATACTGCAGCTGAACTATTCCCTCGATGAACGGGTGCGCGGCCAGGTCTACCTGCAAACCAACAGGCCCATCCGTGAAGAAGCCCTGCTGCCCACCCTGGAAAGCCTGCTGCAGACCCACGGCGCCGCCCTGGTGCACAGCAACGGCCTGCTCAGTGTGGTGCCCGCTACGGAAGTCCCGTCTTCCGTCCTCAACCCCCGGCTGGCGCCCACCGCCGAGCGGGGCTACCAGATGCTGATATTGCCGCTGCGCTATATCGGTGCCCGGGAAATGGAAAAGATCCTGGAGCCGGTGAAACCCCGCCAGGGTACCCTGATGGTGGACGACAGGCGCAACATGATCACCCTGGTCGGCACCCGGGATGAACTGCTCAACATTCGCGACACCGTCAACCTGTTCGACGTGGATCAGTTGCGCGGCATGTCAGTGGGCCTGTTCCGGCTGCAGTCCAGCAGCGCCGACGTGATCGCCGGCGAGCTGCAGGCCATTTTCGGCGACGAAGCCGAGGGCCCCCTGGCCGGTATGGTGCGCTACCTGCCGATAGAGCGGCTCAACGCCCTGCTGGTGATCACCCCCCAGGAGCGCTACCTGACCGACGCCCGGGTATGGATAGAACGACTGGATCGGGCCGAGAACCCGCGCGGACTGAACATGTACGTATACCATGTGCAAAACGGCAAGGCCGATCACCTGGCCACCCTGCTCAACCAGCTGTTCGACAGCCAGCGCCGCAATCGCTCGGATTCCCCCCTGCCTCCGGCCGGCCCTCCCGGGGAGGACGGCGCCCCGCTGCAGATCGCCACCGGCATCAATGCTGCCAGCCTGGATGTAGGAGAAGTGAGCGTGATCGCCGACACCGAGCGCAACGCCCTGGTGGTCATGGCCGCCAGCGCCGACTACAACAAGGTGGAGCAGGCCATCAAGCGGCTGGATCAACTGCCGCTGCAGGTACTGGTGGAGGCCACCATAGTGGAAGTCAGCCTGGAAGACGAACTGCGCTACGGCCTGCAGTGGTACTTCAAGAACAACCTGGGCAGTGGCCATACCGGCGGCGGTGGCCTGGGGCCCCTGCCCATCCCCACCGCCGCCAGTCTGGCCGCCTCCAGCGCCAGCTATGAGGTGTTCAGCGCCAGCGGCACCCGCGCCCTGCTCACCGCCCTGGCCAGCGATTCCAAGGTGAACGTGATCTCCTCTCCCTCGCTGATGGTACTGGACAACCAGAAGGCGCAGATCCGGGTGGGCGACCAGGTGCCGATCCGCACCTCGGAAACCACCAACCTCAACAGCGACGTGGGCAACGTGACCAGCACCATCCAGTACCGGGACACCGGCGTGCTGCTGGAAGTCACCCCGAGGGTGAACGCCGGCGGCATGGTGGTACTGGAGCTCATCCAGGAGGTGAATGACGTGGCCACCACCACCACCTCCAATATCCAGTCACCCACCATCACCCAGCGTAAAATAGACACCCGGGTAGCGGTGCAGAGCGGTGAAACCCTGGTGCTGGGCGGCCTTATCCGCGAGAACAAGGCCCAGGACAGCCAGGGCCTGCCCGGCGTCCGCCACGTGCCCGTGCTGGGCTGGCTGTTCGGCAGCAGCGGCACCAACGTGAAACGCACCGAACTGGTGGTGCTGATCACCCCCACCGCCGTGGCCAACCCCCAGGACGCCCGCGCCGTCACCCAGGAATATCGCCGCAAACTGTTGGGGGTGGCGATGTAACCCGGCCCCGGCCGTTCAGCCAAGGGGTTGACGGCCGGGCTGCTTCATCTGGTTGACAACCTATCATCCTGAATTTGCTCCCTTTGTTCAATCGGCCCCTGAAAGTGTTAACTAACCTTTACACTTGCTCCCTCTTCGTTTTTTCCTGCCAATAAAGCCTTTAAGTTTCAACAAGATAAAAACATGGCACTAACTATGCCTCTTATTGATTATCCCTTGAGCACGGACACACTTCCAAAGGTGCGCCAACGGGGAAAAGACTCCGGCAGCCTAAGGCCGCCGGCGGTGCCGGCCCCCATACCATTGGGCGGGTACCGACTCAAATCGATGGAGGACAGCATCATGTCTATATGGAACTACTGTAGATCCGGCGCCAGCCTGAAAGCCCTGCAAGCCTTTGCAGTGGCGGTGGTTAGCGCCGTGATACTGGTACTGGCAACGCCGCCAGCCTATGCCAACCACCCGGGGGGGCCGACGACCACCCTCAACGTACAACCTGTGTTTGTATCCGGTAATCCGACCTGTTCATCTCTGGGCTCAGAGTTTATCGAATACAAAATAGACGGTGTGAGTAGCGGCATTTTTACCGCCCCCGACGGCACCAAGTTTACCCTGACCGTCTACTCAACGGCTCAAGGCCAGGCTTTCGACTGGTCGGTGACCGGTGGCGTGGTCAAGGATATGGTGGTCAAGGGCGGCCCCAATGCCAATCACTATATCTATGATCCCCCCCACACCAATGCCGTGGCCGATACCTTCCTGCACTCTCCGGTTAACCACAATAACAACCGGTTTTATGGCCTGAGCCATATTTCCTTCTGTTATGAACCGGGCGCACCCAGTATCGATATCACCAAGGTCTGTGACAGCACCGATCTTTCCGGTATGACCGCCAGCTATAATTACACCGCCACCATTACCAATGACGGCGACTTCCCGCTGACCAGTATCATGCTGAAAGAAGCCAATAACGGCTTCGACAGCTGTGTGATCACTTCGCTGAACGGCGTGCCTGTCGCGCACCAGAACCTGACCCTGGGCAGCTTTGTGGCGGTCAATGGCGTCGGTACCCTGGATCCGGGCGATCATGTCGATGTTGGCATCACCTGTACCGCCGGTGAAATCAACCTGGTCAATGAAATCCATGTGGAAGGCTCTCACGAAGGCGACACCGTCACCGATATGGACAGCGCCGCATGTCTGTTCGCACCCGACCCCATGGTCAGCGTCGACAAGACCTGCCCCTTCGACGACAGCGTTCGCCTGATGTCGATGGACAATATGCTGGTGGTGGAAGTCTGCCCGGCCATCACCGTGACCAACACCGGTAGCGAAACCCTGTCATCCGTGTTTGTCAACGATCCGGCCTTGCCGCAGCTGGCAGCTTTGGGCGATCTGGGTCCCCTGGCCCCCGGCAACAGCATAGTGCTGGACGAGTACTGCTACCTGCCGGCCGCACCGGAAGGCGCCACCCTGGATGAGTTCATGGCAGTGGTCGCCGACCCCATCGATCCTATCGAGGGTACCGACGACAAGTACGCCACCGCCACCGCCGCCTTCTTCAACAAGGTAACGGTTGATGCGCTCGGCTTCTTCGGTGGCACCGCCAGCGACTCCGACAGCACCTACTTCTGGGATGAAGAAAAAGGGGAATGGGTGGCCGAGTGTCCGCTCTGCGTTCCCTGCCCAGACTGTCCGGAGTAAGCCAACAATAACTACGAGTAGCTAATCAGGAAGGGCAGCCCAGGCTGCCCTTCTTTTTGCCTTAGCGGTTCTTGCCGTTGCCCTTGCTGTCGCTTTCCAGATTTTGTAACCGCACCGACACGGTGGCGCTGGCGCTTAGTCTGCCGTCGCCGATGGTATAACCTAATCTATTGCTGCTCTTGAGGCCTTTGGCCGGCGTATAGGCCAGGCCACTGTCCGCATCCACATAGGAGATGCCTGTTCCCTAAGCCGGATCCATCAGGGCGCCCCCACCGCAGTAGCCAGCCCAGGACGCCCGCGCCGTGCCCCAGGAGTATCACCACAAGCTGCCGGGTTGGTTCATCTGGTTGACAACCTATCACCCTGAATTTGCTCCCTTTGTCCAACTGGCCCCTCAGAGTGTTAACCCGTCTTTACACTTGTCTTCTTTTCTTTTTTTTTACTCCAATAAAAATATTAAAATTCAACAAGATAAAAACATGGCACTAACTATGCCTCTTATTGATTATCCCTGAGCACGGACACACTTCCAAAGGTGCGCCAACGGGGAAAAGACTCCGGCAGCCTAAGGCCGCCGGCGGTGCCGGCCCCCATACCATTGGGCGGGTACCGACTCAAATCGATGGAGGACAGCATCATGTCTATATGGAACTACTGTAGATCCGGCGCCAGCCTGAAAGCCCTGCAAGCCTTTGCAGTGGCGGTGGTTAGCGCCGTGATACTGGTACTGGCAACGCCGCCAGCCTATGCCAACCACCCGGGGGGGCCGACGACCACCCTCAACGTACAACCTGTGTTTGTATCCGGTAATCCGACCTGTTCATCTCTGGGCTCGGAGTTTATCGAATACAAAATAGACGATGTGGGTAACGGCACCTTTACCGCCCCCGACGGCACCAAGTTTACCCTGACCGTCTACTCAACGGCTCAAGGCCAGGCTTTCGACTGGTCGGTGACCGGTGGCGTGGTCAAGGATATGGTGGTCAAGGGCGGCCCCGACGCCAATCACTATATCTATGATCCCCCCCATACCAATGCCGTGGCCGATACCTTCCTGCACTCTCCGGTTAACCACAATAACAACCAGTTTTATGGCCTGAGCCATATTTCCTTCTGTTATGAACCGGGCGCACCCAGTATCGATATCACCAAGGTCTGTGACAGCACCGATCTTTCCGGTATGACCGCCAGCTATAATTACACCGCCACCATTACCAATGACGGCGACTTCCCGCTGACCAGTATCATGCTGAAAGAAGCCAATAACGGCTTCGACAGCTGTGTGATCACTTCGCTGAACGGCGTGCCTGTCGCGCACCAGAACCTGACCCTGGGCAGCTTCGTGGCGGTCAATGGCGTCGGTACCCTGGATCCGGGCGATCATGTCGATGTTGGCATCACCTGTACCGCCGGTGAAATCAACCTGGTCAATGAAATCCATGTGGAAGGCTCTCACGAAGGCGACACCGTCACCGATATGGACAGCGCCGCATGTCTGTTCGCACCCGACCCCATGGTCAGCGTCGACAAGACCTGCCCCTTCGACGACAGCGTTCGCCTGATGTCGATGGACAATATGCTGGTGGTGGAAGTCTGCCCGGCCATCACCGTGACCAACACCGGTAGCGAAACCCTGTCATCCGTGTTTGTCAACGATCCGGCCTTGCCGCAGCTGGAAGCTTTGGGCGATCTGGGTCCCCTGGCCCCCGGCAACAGCATAGTGCTGGACGAGTACTGCTACCTGCCGGCCGTACCGGAAGGCGCCACCCTGGATGAGTTCATGGCAGTGGTCGCCGACCCCATCGATCCTATCGAGGGTACCGACGACAAGTACGCCACCGCCACCGCCGCCTTCTTCAACAAGGTAACGGTTGATGCGCTCGGCTTCTTCGGTGGCACCGCCAGCGACTCCGACAGCACCTACTTCTGGGATGAAGAAAAAGGGGAATGGGTGGCCGAGTGTCCGCTCTGCGCTCCCTGCCCGGACTGTCCGGAGTAAGCCAACAATAACCACGAGTAGCTAATCAGGAAGGGCAGCCCAGGCTGCCCTTCTTTTTGCCTTAGCGGTTCTTGCCGTTGCCCTTGCTGCCGCTTTCCAGATTTTGTAACCGCACCGACACAGTGGCGCTGGCGCTTAGTCTGCCGTCGCCGATGGTGTAACCGAAACTGTCATTGTTCTTGAAGTTCCTGGCCGGGGTATAGGTCAGGGTACCGTCCGGGTTGATCACCACCGAGCCCTTGCTGCCCTGGGTGACGGCCGTCACCTGGATGGCGTCTCCGTCCGGATCATGGTCGTTGGCCAGCACGGCGATGGTCACAGCCTGAATACTGCTCAGCACCACCTCGTCATCCACTGCCACCGGCGCCTGGTTGGTACTCACGTCTTCGCTGGCCTCGACCTTGACGGTAACAGTCGCGCTGGCCTCGCCGCCCCGGCCATCGGAAATGCGGTAACCAAACACTTCGGTGCCGCTAAAGCCGGCGGGCGGCGTATAGACCAGGCTGCCACCGCTGATGGCCACCTGGCCAACGGCACTGTCGACGGCGATGATGCTCAGCTTGTCACCGTCCGGATCCCAGTCGTTGGCCAGCACAGGAATGGTCACGGCGGTATCCTGAAGGGTGCCGGCACTGTCGTTGACCGCCACCGGCGCCTGATTGGCGGCTTCCGGCTCGCCGCCGCCACCGAAGTGGATATCCACGGTGATCCCGTTCTCGTCCGCCCACAGTGGGGTGATGGTCAGGCCGCTGTCCGCATCCACATAGGAGATACCCGCTCCTAGGGCCGGATCCATCAGATCGAACTCGGGGGCCCAGGTCACGCTGCCCGGGGTCATGTCCAGCAGGTAGCTGCTGTTGCGATCTCCCTCCGTGGCCAGACGCAGCAAAATACCATTGGCCAGGGTTTGCGGATCACCGAAGGTGGAGCTGGCAAACAGAGGCTTGTCGGCCCCGATGGGCTGGCGATGGTCCAGGTAATACCACTGCTTTCTGCCACTGGCATCCAGCCCGCGTAATACCTTGAGTCCCTTGGGGCCGTTATCCTGGCTGGCCATGGCCGTTATGGTGTAACTCCCCCCGGTGGTGACTTCGGTAACGGCCGGAGCCTGGTCCCGGTTCAGCCAGCCCAGCAACTCTTTCTGGAAAGGGTTGGCATGGCTGGTCGCATTGCCCATGATATCCATGGTATCGCCGTACTCCAGGCTGGAGCACTTCCCCGCCAGCACCCCCTCACTGCAGCTCAGGCCATGGGAGTGCATCAGACCCATGTTGTGTCCCAGCTCATGAGCAACAAACTTCAGGCTCAGCCCGGCGGTGATAAAGGCGCGGGACGGCGAGCCACCGACGGTGGCCCAGTTGGCGTTACAACCACTGGAGGAAGGCACCAGATACACCAGCCGATCATAACGGCTCAGGTCCACTCCGCTCTGGGTGGCCAGTTTGTTGGCCTCGTCTATGGTGGTGGACGGACAGTTGCCACCGTCCAGCGGCACCGTATACCAACCCAGTGCCTCGCCGCTTAGCCAGGTCTGGCCATAGGAGGCTTCCATAAAATAGTTGCTCACCGGGCCGAACATAAAGTCCGCGGCCTGCTGCCGGCTCCAGGGCTTGTCATCGGGCGCGCTCTGGTAATTGACCAGGATCACGGCGGTACGCTGCTCCCCCAGGCTCAGATAGCCGGAGCCGGCACTGCCGCCGTTGCTGCCGCCATCGGTCCCGCCGTCGGCGGCTAGCACCAGCAGGTCGCCCCCGGCCAGCAGGATCTCGTCATCGATATCGTCGGCACCACCGGCAGACCGGCCGAGAGCATGGCCTTTAAGCTGTACCTGCTGGCCGCTGCGAAGATCCCCGGCCTTGCCGGCCAGATGCAGCTCCAACCGTTCGGCATAAGGAGTATGCAGCAGATAGCGCAGCCGGCTGCCGCCGTCTTCATGGTGTTCGTAGCGCAGTTCCAGCTCGCCCTGCAGCTCGACGCTCCGCTCCAGCAACACCCTGACTTCCGCCGGCATCTGCTGCGGCTCGGCCAGTAGCAGGCCCAACGCCGTTTTAGGCTGGGAACGGGCCAGCTCCAGCAACGTCCCCCGGCGTGTTTCGGCCAGCTCAAACAGCCGGGCCCGGGCTGCTGCTTTTTCCCCTCCGGCAGCTGACTGCCACCGCTGCACTTGGGCCTGTAGCGCCCGGGTTTGCTCTTCGGCATCTTTACCGGCCTTTAGCTGTGCCGAAACCTTTATATCGGCAAAGCCGCGAGCATGATGCTCTGGCGCGGCAAGGGCGGGTAGTGAAATGCTCAGCGCAGCGGCAATACCGCCGGCCGCCAGAAAATGGACAATAGCAGGCCTGGAGAGGCGCATCGGTTTCTCCCAAAAATTAAGCACAAAAATCCCTGCCCCTTAAATGGAGCCATTAGAGTATTTTATTGCGAATTACTTAAAAAACAGCAGCCTTGAGGGCTGCATAACATTTGTTGAAGAAAGGGCAAACTCAAATGATGCTCTTTCAACCAAGCGGCGGGAAATATAGCATGATGACCTGGCCTTTTTTATTACCTACAGTTCTAAAAAGACCAAAAGCTGGACAACAAAAGGATTCTTTTGGATATAAGATAAAACTTAAACCATTGATATCAATAATACATTAAGCGAGCTTACACCACTCCCCCACAAACTAAACAATCATTTATCGGACAATACCAATGTCAGCTTTTGTCATGACCGTATTCAAACGAAAAACCTTTAATTTAAGCCAATAATAAAATGGAAACGAACCGCGTTTGTAACGCAAACCATACAGTGATGGATATTACCTTTATCTGAAAACTCAACAGCTTATATCCCCCCTCCCTCCAACTGTAACAGCAGCCTAACACTTATTCGCACCACATCGCACAAAAAAGCAAAAAAAACATTGCTTTTCAATGACTTGAATGCAAGGCATGAATAATGCTTTCTTCAGGTATCTCTCTTTAGCCAGAACATCCCCGGAAGCCTCTGCTGCTATACGCAAGGTTCGGGCGGCGGAATGAAGGGAGGAGATAAAGCACAACACATGAGTGCCGACCCTTGCGGTATATCCATGCCACAGAGCCGGAATTGTTATTTCAAGTCCTAGATCACATCAAAGGAGAAAGGACATGAACAGCTTACTACCACGCTGTATAACGTCGTTCAGGGGGCTGCTGCATCTGCTCGCCCTGCTGATGCTGACGTTTATCAGCTACCAGGCTTACGCCATAGCGCCACAGCACGTCAACCTCACCTTCGAGGGTTGCAAAGGCAGCACCGACAGCTATATCCCAACCCCGGGTGGCTTCATATGTAACGACAGCGAGTACACCACGGGTAACCTGGGCAAGGGCTGGAACGAGCTGGATCTGGTGCCCCACCGCCTGACCACCACCCTGGGCAGTCAGACCGCGGCCACCACCACCTATGACCTGGTTGTGGCCGGCGATCACGAAAGATCCGTCAGTGGCGGCGTCGCCATCGGCTGGGACTTTATCTCGGTGCCGGTGGTCAATACCGCCCTGTCCCACGCCAGTTGCCAGATCTCCGCTGGTGACATGCTGAAAACCGCCAACGATGCCAGTATCTACCGGCATATAGAGATAACCCAAGACAAGGGCACCACCTGCGTATTCGACTGGGTACAACGGCTGGCGCTGGGTTCCCACCTCTATCCGGGCTCCTCGCTGCACTCCAATACCCTCAATGAGAACCTGGGTACTGCCGGTGTGGGTAATCGGGATATCTCCATTCCGGTAAAAGAGATACTGCCGCAGACCCTGGATAAAACCATGTCCGCCACCAAGGACACCTTCTTTGCCTGGAACATCGTCAAGGATGCGGATCCGGCCAACCTGCATTTCTTCAATACCTGCAGCGAGGAAAACGAGCTAAGTCAGGATACCGTTATTACCGTTACCTGGACCAAAATGGAAACCGAGGGCGGCAACGTCACCATTGTCACCAATATCACCGCCGTCAATCCCTCGCACCGGAACATCATTATTGAGCTGACCGATACCATCTACGGTAACCTCGGCGCCGGTGAAGTGATCCTGGACACCAAGGTCTTTGACCCTGCAGTTATTCCGGCGGGCGGCAGCCTGACCCAGACTCATACCCTGATTCTATCGGAAGAGGATGCAGGCGTCACCGGCTTGCGGGACGAGGCCGTGGCCACCTATGAGGATCCCATCTTCCCCGAGGAGGAAATATTCGGTGAACTGACCGCGGAAGCCTCCACCGATATCATCCCCAGCGGCAACACCGTGAACGACAGCGCCATTATTACCGATGTGGAAAATATCACCGGCAATGGCCTGAGCTTCTCCGTGGTGCAAATCAACGGCGCCACCGGCAGCTTCAGCGGTCCGACCGTTGGGGTTACCAGCTCGACCTGGACCTCGGATCCGCAGTTCGGCAATGGCTTCGCCGTCTTCAAGAAAACGGTGCACCTGGATGAACCCAGGATCATCACCGCCGGCGCGGCCCTGTCCGATACCGCCACCCTGCTCGGCTCCGATGATTTCGAAAAAGAGGCCACTTTTAGCGTAGGCATCACCGCCGAGGCCGAAGTCGAGCTGACCATCGACAAGTCCATCGCCAACATACTGCAAGGAGCGGAAAGCGCCACCTTCTGGTTCGATGTCTACAAGGATGAAATCCTGGTCGACAGCGTCTCCATCACCTTCAACGCCGGCGAGACCAACAAGTCCGCCACTGTTTCCGGGCTGGAACCCGGCGACTACAAGGTGATCGAGCAGCCCGCCGCCGGTTTTGCCGTGCAGCAAAATAACCAGGAAGTGAGCATAGACCTGCCCGCCTGTTTCGGCATGGTCGAGTTCCTCAATAACGCCGTGCCGGCCAAGGCGAAAGTGGTCAAGGTCACCCTTCCCGCCGGGTTCGAGGACGGCTGGGAGTTCACCCTGAGCGGTAACGGCGTGAATGAAACCAAGACAACAGCCGGAGGCATGATACTGTTCGACGCCCTGCTGGGCGAAGGCAACTACACCATAGTGGAAACCGAGCAGGATGGCTGGGATCTGACCAGGATAACCAACCACGACGGCAGCCTGGGCAGTTGCAGCTTCAGCGTCAACCTGCCCGCCGATGCCGACAAGGTGTTTGCATGTGAATTTGAAAACACCGCCCGCAGCACCCTGATCGTGGAAAAAGTGGTGACAGGCAACCTGAACCTGGATCCTAACGGCACCTTCCACTTTACCGCCGACAGCGATGCCCAGGAGCTGCTGCTGAAAGACCTGACCACCACCGCCTTCAATACCCCGGTATCTGAGAGCTACGAGGTCAAGCCCGGCTCCTATGACCTGACCGAAGCCGACCCCAGCGCCAACAACTTCAGCCTGGTGGACATCGCCTGTAAGGACGAAAACGATGTGGAAACCGGCCAGGTCAACCTGGGTCAACTCTCGGTATTCGATGTAGCGGTTGCACCGGGCGCCGTGGTCACCTGTACCTTCACCAACGAAAAACTGGCAGCCCCCGGCTTTATCGAGATCAGGAAAATCTCGATTGGCGGCGTCGACACCTTCGATTATGAAGACAATGTCGACTCGGCCGACAGCACCGGCAACTTCGAGCTGACCACAGTGACCGAAGGCGTCTCTGTTTCACACTTCTTCAATATTGTGGAACCCGGCGTCTACCAGGTGACCGAGCTGGATCCGACCCTGATCGGTTATGACCTGACCGAGCTGGAGTGTGAGGATCCCAAGTCCGGCGTCAACAATGTCGGTACCTCGACCGATCTGGCCAGCCGCACCGCCACCATCAGCGTGGACGACGGCGAAACCGTGGTCTGTACCTTTACCAACACCAAACGGATCATGGTGGATCTGTTGAAGCTGTTCAACGGCGTGGTCAACCCGGCCATGGACGTCAACTTCAGGCTGTATGAAGGCCCCGATGGCTTCGGCGGCACCCTGCTTGCCAGCGACAATACCCTGGGCAAACTGGATGGCCTGCTCACCTTCGGCGGCATCAAGCTGGAAGCCGACGGCACCTATACCCTGTGCGAACTGGACATCCCTCCCGGTACCACAGCCGACTGGTCCGTGGATGGCGTCCCCTTGACTCCCTACAATCCCGATGCTGACAATGTTCCGCCGGAAGATCTGGGCAACCGCTGCATCGACTTCGGGGCGGGTACCGACCTGGTGGTCGAACCGGGCGACACCCTGCATCTGATGGTGGACAACGTCAAACCCGAAGGCGATCGCCGCACCCCCGGCTACTGGAGCAACTGGAACCGGTGCACCAACGGTGGTCAAGCCAACACCGCAGATAAAAACGGCGGCTCGGCCAATGGCTACTGGTTGCTGGAAGATGTACTGCCAATCAGCGCCGGCAATGTTCTGCTGGATAACTGCGAAGATGCGGTCAAGGTACTGCAGCACCGCAGCCTGCAAAACGGCCGGGTAATGGCCCAGTTTGCCGACTTCAAGCTGGCCCGCTCCCTGGTGGCCGCCAAGGCCAATATCGCGGCCGGCGCCAGCCAGTGTGCCGACACGGCCGCGACCATCGCCGCCGCCGACGCCCTGCTGATCGCCGTGGGCTACGACGGCAAGTCCGGCAAGGTCGGCAGCAAGCATCCCCAGTACAGTGCAGCCATCAACCTGCATGGCATACTGGATGACTATAACAACAATATCTGCCACTAAAGCAGCATAAGCACAGCGGCGGACCTTCGGGCCCGCCGCATTTTTTATGCCGCTATTTATTGCGACCGTTGCCCTTGGCGGTCGAACCGCTGCTTTCCGGCGATTGCAGTTCTATATAAACGGTGGCGCTGGCACTACCTCCCCGGCCATCGGAGATGGTGTAGCCGAAGCTGTCCGTCGTCTTCAGGTTGTTCTTGGGGCTGTAGCTCAGGGTACCGTCGCCATTGATGGTGACATGGCCACGCGAACCCTGCGTCACCGACACCACCGTCAGTTGGTCCCCATCCGGATCATAATCGTTGGCCAGCACGGCTATCTTTACCGGCTCCGGGCTGGTCAGTACCTGGCTGTCATCCACCGCCACCGGGGGGAGATTTTTTATTTCCGGCTCTGGCTCCGGTGACTGCACCGCATCGACTGTGACCGTCACACTGGCACTGGCGCTACCGCCCCGACCATCGGAGATGCTGTAGTTGAAGCCGGCGGTACCGCTGAAGCCGCTGGCGGGAGTAAAAGTCACGGAACCGTCGGCATTGAGCCTGGTGGTGCCATTCTTGACCCCGCTGATGGCACTCACGCCGATGGCATCGCCATCGGGATCGGAGTCGTTGGCCAGTACCTTGATGGTCACGGCGCTATCCTGCTGGGTGCTGGCGTCGTCGTTGACTGCTACCGGCGGAGTATTCACCGGCTCGGAGGGCTCAGGGGCCGGCTCGACCATGTCACCGTCTACCACGTAAGTGACCCGGGCCGGCTGACCATGGGCACCGCTCTGTGCCGTCACCCAAATATCGTAGAAGCCGGGGGCGGCACTGGTATCCGAAGTCACCCTCAGGCTGGTCGTTTGAGTTTCACCCGGTTCCAATATCAGGCTGCCACTCAGGGTGAAGGCAGACCAGCCATCGGGCCCCTGGGTGTGAAAGTTGAAGGTATTGCTGCCGCAACCGCTGCTGTCGTTATTGGTCAGGCTGACGCTGTAGGTCACCCGGGTACCGGCTGCCACCCACTGGCTTTCTCCCGGGCTGATGCTCAGGGTAGGCGCAGAGGGCAGACAAACACTGCCCTGGCCGCTGCCGTTCAGCCAGACGGAAACGCCGGCCCGACTACCGTCGACCCACTCGGTACTGACACTGACCCCGGCCTGGTCGTCGGCAAACAGCAGCCCCGCTTCCAGCGCCGGATCGCTGAAGTCGGAATTACCGCTGCGGCTGCCGGGCGTCATATCCAGCAGGTAATTGGACCCCCTCTGGCCCTGCACCCCGGTACGTACCACCAGGCCATTCTGAATATTGGCATTGGAGGCCAGCACGGCGTCGAACCCGGCGGGCTCACGGAATTCCGCGTAGTACCAGGACTGATTGCCCTTGTCATCCACGCCGCGCGGTATCTTCAAGACCCGGGGTCCAGGGCGATCGGAGGCATAGCCTTCCAGCACGTACTGGCCGCTTTCGGTCACGGTGATCATCTCGTCGGCATCGAACCAGTTCAGCCATTCTTTCTGGAACGGGCTGTAGTGTCCCCTGCCGGCACCCATGACGTCCACGCCATCACCGTACTCCACATGCTGGCAGTTGCTGCCGATCACCTCGGCGCCGCACTCCAGGCCGTGGGCATGCCCCAGCCCCAGGTTATGGCCAAATTCATGCGCCACCAGGTTCCAGTACATACGGCCATTCAGCAACATGGACGAGGTGTCCCCCCCCACGGAGGCGGAACCGGAAAACGCACAGGCCGTGGTATAGGGAAAGGCATAAATAAAACGATGGTAGGCGGCCAGATCCACACCGGCCGCCTCGGCCTGATTCCGCGCTTCACGGATAATATCACCGGACACACAACTGCTCTTGCTCAGGGGCAGGGTGAACCAACCTTCGACATTGCCGCTGAGCCAGGTTCGGCCATTGGAGTTCTCGCGAATAAACCGATCGGTTTCATCAAACACCACCGAGCCGACCTGCTCCCGGGTCCAGGGCATGGAAGTGTCATCGGCAAAGTTGACCAGCAGCACCAGGGTTTTCTGTTCTCCCATGGCCGCCGAGCCGGCAAGGGCATCACCGCCATTGCTGCCTCCATCGGTACCGCCATCCTGGGCCAAAAACAGCAGGTTCTGCTCGGCTTCGGTCACAAACAGCTGGTCTTCCGTCTGCCCCTTGCCGCTGATCAGCAGTCCGTTGGCCTGCACCCGTTTTCCGGTTTCCAGCCCGCCTTGGGCAACATCCATATGCAGGCCTACCCGTTCCCCCATATCCGTAACAAGGTGATGTCTCAGTTGGTGGCTGCCATCCTCAAAATCCAGGTAGCTCTGCTCGATGACGCCCTCAACCAGGTGCTTCTGCTCAAGCTTTTCCTGTATCCGAGCAGGCATGCCCTTTACCTTGCCCGCCGGTAATAACACCGGAAACACCTCTGCCGGCGCCTGCTCGGCCAGCGTCAGCAACAGTTGTCGACGTTCTTCAACCAGAGACAGCATCAGGTTGTCGTCCAGTCTCCTCCCCGCTTTCGCCATATTGTTCAACGACAGGGTGTGCGCCATGGCCAAACGTTTGGGTTCACTCGGGGCTTTATGGCGGTGGGACGGATGTTGATGATCATCATGATCCGGTGCGGCGAGAGCGGGTAATGAAATGCTCAGCGCAGCGGCAATACCGCCGGCCGCCAGAAAATGGACAATAGCAGGCCTGGAGAGGCGCATCGGTTTCTCCCAAAAATTAAGCACAAAAATCCCTGCCCCTTAAATGGGGTCATTCAAATCCTTAGTAACGCATTGCTTACCAAGATGGCAGCCAAGCTGCATTTGATTCATGCCGGCAGAAAGAAACTCAAATGGTTATCCTTTAACCGGGCGGCGGGCACTATAGCACGGGGATTTGACGATTTTTTTATTCCATATTGATATAAAAAAGCGCACACAATCCAAATAAGAAACAAAAGGAGCCTATTGAGAATGATAAAAAAATGTTAAGTCTAGGATATTAGTGGCATTAATTGATGCGCTTATTTTTTAACCACTTGGGCTTTTACCGACATTACAAAAATCAATATAAAGTCAGTTTCTGTCATGGATATTTTCATTTGGAACACGATCTAGGCATAAAAAGACGGTCCTGCAGGGCCCAAGAGGGTAATGGCATGGAAGAAGCCATCAAGAAGGGAGTTGAATGAATCAGAGTTCATCCCACAGATCTATTTTACGACAACAATAGCAGCGGGGATAATAACGGCAAAAGGTACGGTTTCCGCAGTAATAGCAGACTCGGCAGAGCCTCTTGCTGCCACAGCCGGTTTCCGATGTTTGCTTCGTTCTCGTATGCTTCATGGTGTAAAGCCTTTGCCTTGTTGCAGTAGCTACACTATCCGTAAACAAAGCAATTTTTACACCATTTCCAGTAATTACAGCCTAATCAAACACTTTACGCTTTCTGCAAAAATACCTATATCTCAAAAGTGTAAATGGGAAGAAACAGGCTCAACCTTTCTTTGAATCCAGCAAATGATGCTTCTCCATCAGCCGGTACAGGGTCACCCGCGAAACGCCCAGCAGGCGGGCGGCGGAAGACACATTGTTGCGGGCATGGAGCAGGCCGCGCTTGATGGCCTGTAGCTCGGCCTGATCACGAACCTGTTCCAGGGTCGGCAGCACCTGAGTGGTCTCGGCATTTTCCAGCCCCAGATCGGCGGCGGTGATCAGCCGGTTCTCGGTCATCACAATGGCTTTGCGCACCCGGTTGATCAGCTCCCGAACATTACCCGGCCAGTCGTGATGGTTCATGGCGGCAATCGCCTTGCGGCTGAAGCCCCGCACCTTGTGGTGCTGCCCCTCGGTGAACTTCCTGAAGAAGAAGTTGGCCAGCAACTCGATGTCCCCTTCTCTCTCCTTGAGATCCGGCACCTCTATGCTGAGCACGTTCAACCGGTAGTAAAGATCTTCCCGAAATTCCCCAGCTTTGACCTCCCCCTGCAGATCCTTGTGGGTAGCCGCAATCACCCGCGCATCGATATACAGGGTGTCGTTGCCCCCCAGCCGCTCTATGGTTTCTTCCTGCAGGAAGCGCAGCAGGTTCACCTGCAGCGGCAGGGGCAGATCCCCGATTTCATCCAAGAACAGGGTGCCGCCCATGGCGGCTTCGATACGCCCTATTTTTCGACAGTGGGCGCCGGTAAAGGCACCCTTCTCGTGGCCGAACAACTCCGCCTGCACCAGGTGTTCCGGCAAGGCGCCGCAGTTAAGCGCCACAAAAGGCCCCAGCCGCCGCCGGGATCGCTGGTGAATCGCCTGGGCAATCAACTCCTTGCCGGTACCACTGCTGCCGGTGATCAGCACGGTGGCGTCCACCCCCGCAACCTTGCGGATCTGGCTGAACACCAGCATGATGGCCGGGCTGGCCCCCACCATCTGGCACTCTTCCCGATAGCGTCGCTGTTCACGTTCAAACTCCCGCAACTGCCCCAGTCCATAGGCGTGGCCCAAGGTGGCGGCCAGATAAGGATTCTTGTCTGACAGCGGCAGGGTGTAATAGTCGAAGAAGTAATCATGGATCAACTGGCTGAAAGTGCCCTTGTCGACGTTATCCGCCTCGATCAGGGCAATCCAGTTGAGTGGCGGCGATTCTTCCACCAATTGTTCAAAGGCCAATTGCTGCTCATCATCGAGCTCGCCGAAGCGCACCAGGGCCACCTGAAACTTGCATTCATACAATGCGGCTTTCGCTTCCGGGATGGAGTCGGCCCGGATCACCTGCCAGTCATCAAGCAAGTCGGGAATGTCTTCATGCTGATAAGGGGAAAGATGAAGGTAAAGCACCTTTCTCGGCGCCGTTTTGGCGTCGCCGGCCCTGCTTTGGTGTTTTGATTCCGTTGTCATTGATCTGTGGCCCGTCCTGGAACAGATAACAACTAGTTTAGTACAAGCCGGTTTGAATACCCGGAAAAAGCCCGGCTGCCAGCTGGCCGGAAGGGGCATTCGGCTTCTATATTAAGAAGTACATGCCCCCAAGGATGGTCATCATGTACGGCAACTATTTCGGCTTGAGCGATCTGCCTTTTTCCATTGCCCCGGATCCCCGTTACCTCTATCTCAGCCAACAGCACCGGGAAGCACTGGCCCACCTGCAATATGGCCTCAGCAGCCACGGCGGCTTTGTACTGCTCACCGGCGAGGTCGGCACCGGTAAAACCACGGTATGCCGCTGCCTGCTGGAGCAAGTGCCGGAGCACACCGATCTGGCCTTTATCCTTAACCCCAAGTGCACCGCCCTGGAGCTGCTGGCCGCCATCTGCCAGGAGTTGAACATAGCGGTGCCGGAACGGGCCAACCTGAAACAACTGACCGACGCCATCAACCATCACCTGCTCGATACCCATGCTCATGGCCGCCGGGCGGTGCTGATCATCGACGAGGCACAGAATCTGTCGACCGAGGTATTGGAACAAATCCGGCTGCTGACCAACCTGGAAACCAATACCCACAAACTGCTGCAGATTATCCTGCTGGGCCAGCCGGAACTGGCCGAGAAGCTGAAACAGCCGGAGCTGCGCCAGCTGTCCCAACGGATCACCGCCCGTTATCATCTGGCTCCCCTCACCTTTACCGAAATGCAGTCCTACATCGCCCATCGCCTGTCGGTGGCGGGCATAGAAGCCTCTCTGTTTCATCCCAACAGCCTGCGCCGGCTTTACCGTCTGACCGGCGGCGTCCCCAGGCTGATCAACGTGATCTGTGACCGGGCTCTGCTCGGTGCCTATGTGCAACGGCTGCCCAGGGTGGATCTGGAGACCATGAACCGGGCCGCCACCGAGGTGCTGGGCCGTCCCGGAGCCGGTCCGCATTGGCGGACATGGGCCCTGGCCGCATGCCTAGCGGCACTGCTGGCCGCCGTGTGGCTGCTGGATGTGAAACAGTGGTTGCCGCGTGCCAATGTTCCCCAGCTGTCGCAGGTATCCTCGGCCGGCGCGGATCCGGATAGTCCGCCCCTCTCCCCGCCTGAAGAGGCGGAGCCGGCCGATAAGGTTATTACGGCTTCCCCGGTTGTCGAGCCGGAGCTTACTCAGCCCGAAAAGCAAGAACCGGAATTCTGGCAATGGCCCGCCGCCCTGGATACCGATATCAGCCAGGTCATGGCCTACCAGCACCTGTTTTCCCTGTGGGGGCTGGATTACAACCCGAATGAGCATCCGGTCGTGTGTCGCTTCGCCCGCCTGCACCAGTTGGATTGCGCCTTTCAGGACGGAGACCTGGCAACCTTGCAACAGCAAAACCACCCAGCGGTCTTTCGCCTGGAACATCCCGACAAGGGAGCCGTCTATGCCACCCTGACCCGCATCGATAACGAGCAGGCGGACGTCATGCTCGGCGGCCAGGTCAAGAAAATTACCCTGGCCGAGCTCGCGGCCAGCTGGCCCGGCAGCTATGTCTTGCTCTGGCAGCCCCCGCCCCGGTACCAGGCACCATTGTATCCGGGCAGTCGCGGCGAAGCCGTGGCCTGGCTTGAGCTGCACCTGGCCTCCTGGCAAGGGCGGGCACCGCGTCGGCAGCATCAACGCTATGACGAAATACTGGCCGGTGATATCAGGGCATTTCAGCGCAGCAAGGGGTTGACCGCCGATGGCGTCTTTGGTCCGCAAACCGGCATCTATTTCAGTGCCAGCCTGCTCGATGGCCTGCCCAGGCTCAGTGGCCAACAGGAGAACACCAGTGTCGTATATCCTTGATGCACTAAAACAATCGGAACGACAACGCAGCCGGCACCTGCCGACGGCAGGCATGACCCTGCAGCCAGTGCCCCCAGCCGGACCAACCAGTGCCCCTCCTTTTTACCGCCGCAGGCTGTGGTGGCTGCTGGCGGGGCTGGTTGTAGCCCTGCTCGCCGGCTATGGCCTGGGTAAGCTTGGCTCAAGATGGCTGCAATCTCCGCCAGGGCCGGTATTCTCGTCACCAGGTCCGCAGCAGGAAAGCGGTGCCGCGCCCGCGCCGCGTCCCTCGGAGAGCCCTCGGCCGCACAGAGAGCCCATCATTATCGACTCTGCTCCGGTGCGCATTTTGGTGGATGATCCCCCCGCCCTCAGCCTTACCATGCCCGAGCCGGTTCCCGCCCCGGCCTCGGCGCCCCCCCTCCCGGTCGTCTCTTCCCCGACGGTAACCCGGGAGCCCCCCGCGCCGGAGTTCAATCCGGGCGTGCCGGACCTGCGTGAATTACCTGCCAGTGTCAGAACCCGGCTGCCCGCCCTGATCCTTTCAGTACACATTTATTCGGCGGCGCCGGCCGGTCGAATGGCCAACATCAACGGCCACATGCTACGTGAAGGACAACAATTGGGGCCGTTGCAAGTACGGAGCATCACGCCCAAGGGCGTCATTCTGAGTTTTGAAGGACAGGAGTTTCATCTGTATTCGGTGGGAGGCTGACGGAGCGTGAGGCGTGGAAAATGTAATAATCCCACTGCCTGCCACGGATTTCCGCTTGGCGGAGATGTGCTTTAAGTAACTGATTCTAATATCGCTGCATCAACCGGGCCCCATACGCAAGCACGCCGTAAACCCAGCCATGAGGCTCCTTCGCGCCATCCCTGGCGCGAAGGGTCTGCTTAGTGGAACCTGGTCGCTGCCGGGAGAGACCTACCATTCAGAACAGCTATTTAAGCGGCCTGTAATCTTAATGAACCGCATCGCCTGCCACTTTGCGCCACCGAAAGGGACGCCTACAATGGTTGTCTTTTCATCTCCAAGGAAAGCTATGAGTCATTTTACCCTGCTGGTCGGCTCAACCCTCGGCAATGCCGAGGATCTGGCCGATGTGCTGGCCGACACCCTGAGGCAACAGGGTCATCAGGCGGTTATCCACACTTCTCCCCAACTTGATCACATCTTGATCAGACCCGATCACTATCTGCTCTTGGTCTGCTCCACCCATGGTGCCGGCGATCTGCCCGACAATATCCAGCCCCTTTACCGGCAGTTGCTCGAACAGCAGCCCAACCTGGCTGGCCTCGCCTTTCTGGCCGTCGGTCTCGGTGACTCCAGTTATGATACCTTCTGTCACGCCATTCGTTTACTGGATCAACGGCTGACCGACTGTGGCGCCAAGCGGATCGCCGATCGACTGGAAATCGATGTCAGCCGCCCGGATCTGCCGGAGGAGATCGCCGGCCTCTGGCTGGATCGGTCGCTATCCCAGCGCTAGATCCTCGCGCCGCCCCCTTCTTCACGGATCATTCCGCCCCAGGATCCCTGGAGCGGAATATTTCTTTCCACCAAGTTATCAACAGATCTCATTGCAAGATCCATTCAATGGTCACCCGGATAAAAAACAGGGCATGTTGATAACTACCGTTGAAACCGGTGTTAAACCTATAGTTATCCTATTTATCAAATAATTCATCGCCAGCATCTGTTGATAACTATAGGGGTTACCCACCGGTCCCCGGCCGGCTCACGGGCAGTTTTCCACATCAAATGATCTTAACTAACCGCATGATCTTAAAGATCAAAAAACGCTTATTCACAGATCTGGACGAGACTAATAATAGATCCAACAGAAGATCGATCTAGAGATCTAAGATCTATTAAGGATCATTCCGATCCCCTTGATCCGGTTTCCATCCACCCGCTAAAACAGCTAAAATATTCGCCCTCCGGGATCCTTACACCTGCACGTTTCAAGAGTATCTGTTATGCAATATGAAGAATGGTTTGACGTCATCGTAGTGGGAGGCGGCCATGCCGGCACCGAAGCCGCCGCAGCCGCTGCTCGTATGGGGGCAAACACCCTGTTATTGACCCATAGCATCGATACCTTGGGGCAAATGTCCTGTAACCCGGCCATCGGCGGTATCGGCAAGGGTCATCTGGTCAAGGAGATCGATGCCCTGGGCGGGATCATGGCCCAGGCTGCCGACCGAGCCGGGATCCAGTTTCGCACTCTCAATGCTTCCAAAGGGCCGGCGGTCAGGGCAACTCGTGCCCAGGCCGATCGCCAGCTATACCGGCAGGCGGTCAGAACCCGTCTGGAGAGCCAGCCCAACCTGAAGATCTTCCAGCAGGCCTGCGACGATCTGCTGCTGGAAGGCGATACTGTGGTGGGAGTCGTGACCCAGACCGGACTCAGGTTTCGTGCCAAAACCGTGGTACTGACCGTGGGTACTTTCCTGAATGGCCTGATCCATATCGGCCTGGACAACTACAAGGGAGGCCGGGCCGGTGATCCTCCGTCGATCGCCCTGGCAAGCCGACTGCGTGAGCTGCCCCTGCGGATCGATCGGCTCAAGACCGGTACCCCGCCGCGGATCGATGCCCGCAGTGTCGACTTTTCGGTGATGCAACCTCAGCCCGGCGACGATCCTGCCCCGGTGTTCTCTTTCATCGGCAGCCGTGCGGATCATCCCCGCCAAGTGCCCTGTTACATCACCCACACCAACGAGCGAACCCATGAGGTGATCCGTAACAACCTGGATCGCAGCCCCATGTACGCCGGCGTGATCGAGGGGATCGGCCCCCGTTATTGTCCCTCGATCGAAGACAAGATCATGCGCTTCGCCGACAAGATCTCACATCAGATCTTCGTGGAGCCGGAGGGACTGACCAGCACCGAGCTCTATCCAAACGGCATCTCCACCAGCTTGCCCTTCGATGTGCAGCTGGCGATCGTGCGTTCGATCAAGGGCTTCGAGCAGGCACATATCATCCGTCCCGGTTATGCGATCGAATACGACTACTTCGATCCCCGGGATCTTAAGACCAACATGGAAAACAAGTGCCTGCACAACCTGTTCTTCGCCGGCCAGATCAACGGCACCACCGGTTACGAAGAAGCCGGTGCCCAGGGCTTGTTGGCCGGTCTCAATGCCGCCCTGCGCGCTTTCGGCAGGGAAGCCTGGTCTCCGCGCCGGGATCAAGCCTATCTGGGCGTGATGATGGACGATCTGTCCACCCTGGGTACCCGGGAGCCCTACCGCATGTTCACCAGCCGGGCCGAGTACCGGCTGCTGTTGAGGGAAGACAACGCCGATCTGCGCCTGACCGAAGAAGGCCGCCGGCTCGGCCTGGTGGACGATCAGCGCTGGGCCCTGTTCAGTGACAAGCTGGAGCGGATCGAGCGGGAAACCCAGCGCCTGCGGGAAACCTGGATCACCCCCAGGCATACGGCCGCACCGGCCCTGAACGAAAAACTGAAAACCCCGCTCAGCCGGGAACACAATCTGGAAGAGCTGCTGCGCCGGCCAGAGTTGGACTACACCGGCCTGATGGCGGTGGAAGGCATCGGCCCCGGCATCGAGCACGAGCAGGCCGCCGAACAGGTGGAAATCCAGATCAAGTACGCCGGTTATATCGAGCGGCAGAAAGACGAGATCGAAAAGCAGTTGCGCAACGAACACACCCGGCTGCCGCTGGATCTGGATTACAAGGAGGTTCCCGGCCTGTCCAACGAAGTGATCGCCAAGCTCAACCAGGCCAAGCCAGAAACCCTGGGGATGGCATCGCGTATTTCCGGAGTCACCCCCGCGGCCATCTCGATCCTGCTGGTTCATCTTAAAAAGCGCGGCCTGCTGCGCAAGTCGGCGTGAGGGTCATGATGCGGGAAAAACTCCAACAACTGCTGGCCCAGACCAGCCTGCAGATAAGCCCCGAGCAACAGGAGCAACTGCTCGAACTGGTGGCACTGCTACACAAGTGGAACAAGGCCTATAACCTCACCTCGGTGCGGGATCCGCAAGCCATGCTGGCACGGCATATCATGGACAGCCTGGTAGTGAGCCCTTACCTCGTGGGCGAACGCTTCATCGATGTGGGAACGGGACCGGGCCTGCCCGGACTGCCGCTCGCCATTGTCAATCCCGATAAACAGTTCGTGCTGCTCGACAGCCTGGGCAAGCGTATCCGCTTTATCCGCATGGCGGTGCATCACCTCGGCCTGACCAATGTGGAGGCGGTGCAGAGCCGGGTGGAAGCATTCAACCCGGAGCAAAAGTTCGATGGGGTACTCAGCAGGGCCTTTGCTTCCCTCGACGACATGCTAAGCTGGTGCGCTCATCTGCCGGGGCCGGACGGGCGTTTTCTGGCGCTGAAAGGACAATATCCCGAGCAGGAGTTACAATCACTGCCTGCTCATCTCGCGTTGGACCGGGTTTATCCGCTGACCGTACCCGAGCAGGAAGGGGACCGCCATTTGGTGGTCATTCAACAAGCCAGCCAGTAGAGGTTTCCGGTGGGAAAAGTGATCGCCATTGCCAACCAGAAAGGTGGGGTGGGCAAAACCACGACCTGTGTCAATCTGGCGGCGTCCATGGCCGCCACCAAGCGCAAGGTACTGGTGATTGACCTGGATCCCCAGGGCAATGCCACCATGGCCAGCGGTATCGACAAATATCAGGTTGCCAATACGGCATATGAGCTGCTGGTAGACGAGGTGCCCGTCGAACAGGCGGTAGAACGGGAAACCAGCGGCGGCTATCACCTGATTGCCGGCAACGGTGATGTCACCGCCGCCGAAATCAAGCTGATGGAGTTCTTTGCCCGGGAAGTACGGCTGCGCACTGCCCTGGCGCCGGTACGCGACTACTATGATTATATTTTCATCGATTGTCCGCCCTCGCTGAACCTGTTGACCGTCAATGCCATGTCGGCAGCGGATTCGGTGCTGGTACCCATGCAGTGCGAGTACTTTGCGCTGGAAGGATTGACGGCCCTGGTGGATACCATCAGCAAGCTGGCGGCGGTGGTCAACCCCGAGCTCAAGATCGAAGGTATTTTGCGGACCATGTTCGACCACCGTAATCGGTTGTCCAATGAGGTGTCCGATCAGCTTAAATCTCATTTCGGCGACAAGGTGTATCGCACCGTGATCCCGCGCAATGTACGCCTGGCCGAGGCCCCCAGCTTCGGTACTCCGGCCATGTATTACGACAAGTCTTCGGTGGGAGCCAAAGCCTACCTGGCCCTGGCCGGCGAAATCCTGCGCCGGGCCGAACTGGAGCCGAACTCCCCGGAACATTCGGAACAAACAGCATGACCATGAAACGACGTGGCCTGGGCAAGGGCCTGGATGCCCTGCTCAGCACCAGTTCTGCGGCCAACCTGCGCCAGCACCAGGCCGAGATCCATTCCCGGCCCGGCGCCAACGGTGAGTTGCTGAGCCTGGCCCTGAACGAACTGCAACCCGGAAAGTACCAGCCTCGGCGGGACATGTCCCAGGTGGCGCTGGAAGAGCTGGCGGTATCCATCCGTCAGCAAGGGATTATTCAGCCGATTGTGGTGCGCCCGCTGGAGTCCGGAGGTTATGAAATTCTGGCCGGGGAGCGCCGCTGGCGAGCCGCCCGCCTGGCTGGTCTGAGCCAGGTGCCCTGCCTGCTCAAGGCGGTGGAAGATCGTGAGGCCATGGCCATCGGCCTGATCGAGAATATCCAGCGGGAAGACCTCAATGTGATCGAAGAGGCTCGCGCCCTGAGCCGGTTGATCGAAGAGTTCGGCTTTACCCACCAGACGGTGGCGGAAGCCGTGGGCAAGAGCCGCAGCACCGTCAGCAACCTGCTGCGACTCAACCAGCTCAACGACGAGGTCAAGCAACTGGTGGAGCATGGTTCGCTGGAAATGGGCCATGCCCGCGCCCTGCTGGCCCTGAGTGGTGAGCTGCAGACGGAACTGGCCCGGCTGGTGGCGCAGAAAGGGCTGACGGTGCGAGAAACCGAGAAACTGGTCAAACAGACGATTACTCCGAAGAAAGAGAAAATTGAGCAGCCCAGATCCTTGCTGATGAACCAGCTTGAACAGGGAATTGGTGAAAAATTAGGAACAAAAGTAGAAATCAAGTCGACCCATAAAGAAAGGGGAAAACTGGTGATTTCATACAACTCATTGAGTGAACTGGATAAAATTGGCCAATTTTTCGGTTTTGATGATATTTCGGATCTCTGAGATGTAGTAAACATTCAATCAGTTTAACCCGTTGTAAATGGTCGGAAAAATCGCGCAAAGCCGCTAAAAATAAGGATTTCCTGTAATTGCATTTGCGCCGTTCACGGGTATAATTTGACCTGCTTTTTTGGGGCTTATATGACAACACCTCGGTGTGGCCAACAAGCCCCTAACTGTGTCAGGAGTTGTTGTGAAACAGAAGAAGTGGCTCCTAAGCGATAGACAAACGGCGCTGGTGATTCTGTTTTGCCAATTGCTCCTGGTGGTGGCCGTCGCCACCCTGTTTTTTTATCGGCAGGGTGAGATGGCCGCCCGTTCCGCCCTCATAGGGGGCGGAATCTACTGGGTCCCCCAATGTCTGTTCAGTGTGCGGGTGTTGATGCATAGCACCGACAACGCCACGCCGCGCAGTGTTGTGGCGGACTTTTACAGCGGGGCAGGGATTAAGCTGGGCAGTACTATCTTGTTGTTCGTGATAGTGCTCAAGTACATGGAGGTGCTTCATGCTCCCCTGTACACGGCTTACGCCCTAGCATTGCTGATGCAGTGGATTCTTTCATTCACTCTCAACAACCGTTACTAGGAAAACACATGGCTGCAACAGGAGATGTCTTAACTTCCCAGGGTTATATCTCTCACCACCTGCAACACCTGCAGATCGGTTCGGGATTTTGGGCGTTAAATATCGATTCTTTGCTTGTTTCCGTTGTCCTGGGAATGCTGTTCTTGTGGGGCTTCAGCAGGGTTGCATCTCGTGCAACCAGTGGAGTTCCGGGCAAGCTGCAGTGTGCCGTTGAGTTGCTGGTTGAATTCGTGGATAAATCCGTCAAGGACGTATTCCATGGCAAGAGTGCGTTGATTGCGCCCCTGGCGCTGACCATTTTTGTCTGGGTCTTCCTGATGAACTTGATGGACCTTATCCCGGTCGACTATCTTCCCTATGGCGCTCAATTGCTGGGCGTTCCCTACCTGAGGGTTGTTCCTTCCGCCGATGTTAACATCACCATGTCCATGGCGTTCGGTGTCTTCTTCCTGATCATTTTCTACAGCATCAGGATGAAGGGCGTGTCCGGCTTTGTTAAAGAGCTGACCATGCAACCGCTGAACCACTGGTCCATGATCCCCGTTAACTTGGTGCTTGAGACCGTGTCCATGATCGCCAAGCCCATTTCGCTGGGTCTGCGTCTGTTCGGCAACATGTATGCCGGTGAGATGATCTTCATCCTCATCGCCGGTCTGCTGCCGTGGTGGTCTCAATGGGTCCTTAATGTGCCTTGGGCGATTTTCCACATCCTGGTTATCACCCTGCAGGCTTTCATCTTCATGATTCTGACCGTCGTCTACCTGTCGATGGCCTATGAAGAGCATTAATAAAAAGATAACAAAATATTAACAAGCTGTCGTTCTAACCGCTAACAATTGGAGAAAAAAAATGGAAATGATTTTCATCGCTGCCGCTCTTATGCTGGGTCTGGCTTCTATCGGTGGTGCTATCGGTATTTCTATGCTGGGTGGCAAGTTCCTGGAAAGTGCCGCGCGCCAGCCGGACATGCTGCCTGCCCTGCGCGGCAACTTCTTTATCGTGGTTGGTCTGGTTGACGCCATCCCCATGATCACCGTTGGTATGGCTCTGTACCTGATCTTCGCCGTAGCCTAATGGCCCGGTCTATCAATCAGTCTGCTAACCATTTTAAAGGAGCGTTGCGATGAATATGAACGCAACAATCCTCGGTCAAACGATCGCGTTTATCCTGTTCGTTTGGTTCTGCATGAAGTTCGTGTGGCCGCCCATCATGGCAGCCATCGAAAGTCGCCAGAAAGAAATCGCTGAAGGCCTGTCCTCAGCCGAGCGGGCCAAGAAAGATCTGGCCCTGGCGCAAAACAATGCAACCGAACAGTTGAAGGAAGCCAAGCTGCAGTCCGCTCAAATCGTTGAGCTGGCGAACAAGCGCAAGGCCCAGATCATCGAGGATGCAACGCGTGAGGCCCAGGCCGAGCGTGAAAAGATTCTGGCACAAGCCCAGGCGGAAATTGACGCCGAACGTAACCGTGTCAAAGAGGAACTGCGTAAGCAGGTTGCTGCTCTTGCCCTGGTGGGTGCAGAGAAGATCCTCGAGCGTCATATTGATGCCGCTGCCAACAGCGACATTGTTGAGAAAGTAGTAGCTGAACTGTAAGGGACATAGAGCTATGGAAATGAAAACCATTGCTCGCCCCTATGCCAAAGCAGCTTTCGATTTTGCCGTTGAGAAAAACGCGGTTGAGAACTGGTTGACCATGCTGACTTTTGCTGCCGAAGTGGCGCAAAATCAGAACATGGCCCACGTGCTCAGCAGCGATCTGAACGCGGAAAAGATGGCCGGGGTGTTTTTGGCTGTCTGTGGCGAACAGCTCGATGAGCAAGGCCAGAACCTGATTAAGGTGATGGCCGCAAACGGACGCTTGAGTGTGTTGCCGGCAGTGGTGCAGGAATTCGCCTTGATGAAGGCGGAACTGGACCAGGAAGTGGAAGCCGACGTGGTTTCCGCTGCCAAACTGACCAAGCAACAAATGGCCAAGATTCAGGCTTCCCTGGAAAAGCGCCTCGGGCGCAAGGTGAAGCTGAATTGCAGCGTCGATAAGAGCCTGATGGCCGGCATCATCATCAAAGCCGGCGACATGGTTATCGACGGAAGTGTTCGGGGCCGACTGTCCCGCTTGGCTGAAACGCTGCAATCTTGATTGGGGAATAGAGCATGCAACTGAATTCAACTGAAATTGCCGAGCTGATAAAACAGCGTATCGAGCAATTCAATGTTGTCAGTGAAGCACGAAACGAAGGTACCATCGTCTCCGTGGGCGATGGCATCATTCGTGTTCACGGCCTTGCTGACATCATGCAAGGTGAAATGATTGAACTGCCGGGTGGTCGTTACGCCCTGGCATTGAACCTTGAGCGCGACTCCGTGGGTGCCGTGGTCATGGGTCCTTACGCGGACCTGACCGAAGGCATGAAGGTTCAGTCCACCGGTCGTATCCTGGAAGTGCCGGTAGGCCGCAACCTGCTGGGCCGGGTGGTCAACACCCTGGGTGAGCCGATCGACGGTAAAGGCGCCATCGAAGCCGATACCTTCTCTCCGGTAGAAGTGATCGCCCCGGGCGTTATCGACCGTCAGTCGGTCGATCAGCCGGTGCAAACCGGTTATAAAGCCGTTGACGCCATGATCCCCATCGGTCGTGGCCAGCGTGAGTTGATCATCGGTGACCGTCAGGTAGGTAAAACCGCCCTGGCCGTCGATGCCATCATCAACCAGAAAGACTCCGGCATTAAGTGTGTGTACGTGGCCATCGGCCAGAAGGCGTCTACCATCTCCAACGTGGTACGCAAGCTGGAAGAGCACGGCGCCCTGGCCAACACCATAGTGGTGGTGGCATCTGCTTCCGAGTCTGCCGCCCTGCAATACCTGGCGCCTTACTCCGGTTGTGCCATGGGTGAATTCTTCCGTGACCGCGGTGAAGATGCCCTGATCGTGTACGATGACCTGTCCAAGCAGGCCGTTGCCTACCGTCAGATCTCCCTGCTGCTGCGCCGCCCGCCGGGCCGTGAAGCTTACCCCGGTGATGTGTTCTACCTGCACTCCCGTCTGCTGGAGCGTGCGTCCCGCGTGTCCGCCGACTATGTAGAGAAGTTCACCAAGGGTGAAGTGAAAGGCCAGACCGGTTCACTGACCGCACTGCCGATCATCGAAACCCAGGCCGGCGACGTGTCTGCGTTCGTACCGACCAACGTGATCTCCATCACCGACGGTCAGATCTTCCTGACCACCGAGCTGTTCAACTCCGGTATTCGTCCGGCGGTTGATCCGGGTATCTCCGTATCCCGGGTAGGTGGTGCGGCCCAGACCAAGATCGTGAAGAAACTGTCCGGTGGTATCCGTACCGCCCTGGCTCAGTACCGCGAACTGGCGGCCTTTGCCCAGTTCTCTTCCGATCTGGACGAAGCGACCCGCAAACAGCTGAGCCACGGTCAGAAAGTGACCGAACTGATGAAACAGAAGCAATACCGTCCCATGTCCGTGGCCGAGCAAGCCCTGGTGCTGTTCGCCGCCGAAAACGGCTACCTGGATGATGTTGACCTCAAACTCATCACTACGTTCGAAGCCGCCCTGCTCGCTTATGCCAATTCAGAACATGCCGCCGTGATGGCGGAGGTCAACGAGAAAGCCGACTACAACAAAGACGTTGTAGCCCAGCTGACTGCGTTGCTGGATAGCTTCAAGGCTACCCAGTCCTGGTAACCATGTGGCAGCAGCCGCTGCCACCTGAATTGGAGAAGCGACATGGCCGGCGCAAAAGAAATACGTAGCAAGATCGGGAGTGTGAAAAACACTCAGAAGATCACCAGCGCTATGGAAATGGTGGCCGCCTCGAAAATGCGCAGAGCGCAGGATCGGATGGCTCACAGCCGCCCATACGCTGAAACCATACGCAAGGTGATCGGCCACATCGCGCAGGGGAACTTGGAATACAAGCACCCCTATCTGGAAGACCGCGAGGTCAAACGCGTTGGGTTTATTATCATCTCTACCGATCGGGGTCTCTGTGGTGGTTTGAACATTAACCTGTTCAAGGCCGCCATGAACGAAATGAAGGCATGGTCCGACAAGGGCGTGGGTATTGACCTGGGCCTTATCGGCAGCAAGGCGGTGAGCTTTTTCAACCGCTATGGCGGCAAGGTGATCGCGCAGGCGACGGGATTGGGCGATAACCCTTCCCTCGGCGAGCTGATCGGCTCCGTCAATGTCATGCTGGAGGCGTACGATAACGGTGAGATTGACAGGCTGTATCTGGTGTACAACAAGTTTGAAAACACCATGGTACAGAAACCCCAGGTCGATCAACTGTTGCCTTTGCCTGCATCGGAAGAAAGCGTGGCCAGCCACAGCTGGGATTACATCTATGAACCTGATCCCAAATCGCTGCTGGACAAGCTGCTGGTGCGTTTTGTGGAGTCACAGGTGTACCAGGGCGTGGTAGAAAACCTGGCCAGTGAACAGGCGGCGCGGATGGTCGCGATGAAAGCCGCCACCGACAACGCCGGCAACCTGATCAACGATCTGCAACTGGTATACAACAAGGCCCGTCAGGCTGCGATTACCCAGGAGCTGAGTGAGATTGTTGCCGGGGCCGGTGCCGTATAAGGCAAGGGTATTCAAAGGTTTAGAGGATTTGACATGAGTAAGGGTATCATAGTCCAAATCATCGGCGCGGTAGTGGATGTGGAATTCCCGCAAGATGCGGTGCCCCACGTATACGATGCGCTGAAGATCACGACTGAAGGACAGGGCCAGGGTCTGGTTCTGGAAGTTCAGCAGCAAATCGGCGGTGGCGTAGTGCGCTGTATCGCCATGGGTTCCTCCGACGGCCTGCGCCGTGGTCTGGAAATCGAAAACACCCATAACCCGATCAAGGTGCCGGTAGGCGTGCAAACCCTGGGTCGGATCATGGATGTACTGGGTAACCCCATCGACGAAAAAGGTCCTGTGGGTGAAGAAGAGCGCTGGTCCATCCACCGCGAAGCTCCCAGCTACGAAGAGCAGTCCAACAGCACCGAACTGCTGGAAACCGGCATCAAGGTTATCGACCTGGTATGCCCGTTCGCCAAGGGCGGCAAGGTGGGTCTGTTCGGTGGTGCCGGTGTAGGCAAGACCGTCAACATGATGGAACTGATCCGTAACATCGCCATCGAGCACAGCGGTTATTCCGTGTTTGCCGGTGTGGGTGAGCGGACTCGTGAAGGTAACGACTTCTACCACGAGATGACCGAGTCCAACGTACTGGACAAGGTCTCCCTGGTTTACGGTCAGATGAACGAGCCGCCCGGTAACCGTCTGCGTGTGGCCCTGACCGGCCTGACCATGGCCGAGAAGTTCCGTGACGAAGGCCGTGACGTACTGTTCTTCGTGGACAACATCTACCGTTACACCCTGGCCGGTACTGAGGTATCCGCACTGCTGGGCCGTATGCCCTCTGCAGTAGGTTACCAGCCGACCCTGGCGGAAGAAATGGGTGTGCTGCAAGAGCGGATCACCTCCACCAAGACCGGCTCCATCACCTCCGTACAGGCCGTTTACGTGCCTGCGGATGACTTGACCGATCCGTCTCCGGCCACCACCTTCGCTCACTTGGACGCGACCGTGGTACTGAGCCGTCAGATCGCTGCCCTGGGTATCTACCCGGCCGTTGACCCGCTGGATTCCACCAGCCGTCAGCTGGATCCGCAGGTGGTCGGTGAAGAGCACTACTCCGTTGCCCGTGGCGTACAGACCGTACTGCAGCGCTATAAAGAGCTGAAAGACATCATCGCCATCCTCGGGATGGACGAACTGTCCGAAGACGACAAGCTGACTGTAGCCCGTGCCCGTAAAATCGAGCGTTTCCTGTCCCAGCCGTTCTTCGTGGCCGAAGTATTCACCGGTTCTCCCGGTAAGTATGTGTCACTGAAGGATACCATCAGTGGTTTCAAAGGCATTCTGGACGGTGACTACGATTCGTTGCCCGAGCAGGCGTTCTACATGGTTGGCTCCATCGACGAAGTGGTCGAAAAAGCCAAGAAACTGTAAGCCTCGAAGGAGGACCTGATGGCTGATTATAGCTTTCACCTGGATATTGTCAGTGCCGAGGAGCGTTTGTACTCCGGCTCTGTCAGCGCGGTGACTGTCTCCGGCTCTGAGGGTGAATTGGGGATCCGTTACGGACATGCCCCCTTGTTGACGTCCATTCGTCCCGGCCTGGTGCAGTACGTGACCAAGGCCGGCAAACAAGAAGTCCTGTACGTTTCCGGCGGCATGCTGGAAGTACTGGGCAGCAGTGTGATGGTTCTGGCCGACACTGCTATTCGCGCCGAAGATCTGGATAAAGCCAAGGCCGAAGAAGCCAAACGAGCGGCGGAAGCCAAACTGCAGAATTCCTCTCACGATGTGGACTATGCAGAAGCGGCCGCCGATCTGGCCCGGGCTATGGCGAAACTGCGTGTGCTGCAGTTGCTTAAGCAGAATGTGCGGTAAAACTACCGTGTTGAAAAAGCGACCTCAGGGTCGCTTTTTTTTTATAAAAAAATCAGAATAGTCTGCAGCAAAACTCAGCAAACAGAGATGGGATTATCAGACTTATGCGTACTCAGGCGGTTATTCTGGCGGCGGGCAAGGGCACCCGCATGCGTTCCTCCCTGCCCAAGGTATTGCATCCGGTGGCGGGCAAACCCATGGTCAGCCACGTGCTGGCGGTAGCCAGGGCCTGCGACGTGGACGGCATTCACCTGGTGTATGGTCACGGCGCCAACCAGCTCAAGGCCAGGCTCGACGAGCCCGGCATCAATTGGGTGCATCAGGCCGAGCAACTGGGCACCGGCCATGCGGTGGCGGTGGCGCTGCCGCACCTTGCCGATGGCGACAAGGTGCTGGTGCTCTATGGTGATACCCCCCTGCTGCAGGCCGAGACCCTGAGCCGGTTGCTGGCCGCCTATCCGAAAGACGGTATCGCCCTGCTGACGGTGAAGCTGGATAATCCTGCCGGCTATGGCCGCATCGTGCGGGAAAACGGTAAGGTGACTGGTATCGTAGAACAGAAAGACGCCTCTGCCGAGCAACTGGCCATCGATGAAGTCAATACCGGGGTACTGGTGGCCGAAGCCGGCCAGCTCAAGCGCTGGCTGGGCCGACTCGATAGTGACAATGCCCAGGGTGAATACTACCTGACCGACATCTTCGCCATGGCCCATGCCGAGGGCTGTGATATTGCCACCGTACATCCGTCTGGTTGTGCCGAGGTGGAGGGGGCCAACGACCGGTTGCAACTGGCCGGGCTGGAGCGGGCCTATCAGCAGATGCAGGCGGAGCGGCTGATGCGGGAGGGAGTGACCCTGCTGGATCCGGCCCGTTTCGATCTGCGTGGCACCCTGAGTGTGGGTGAGGAAGTGGTGATTGACGTGAACGTGATTATCGAAGGCGAGGTCCGCCTCGGTAACCGGGTGACCATCGGTGCCGGCGTTATCCTCAAGGACTGTACCATCGGCGATGACGCCGAAGTGAAGCCTTACTCCATCGTCGAGGGCGCCGAGCTGGGGACGGCCAGCAGCGCCGGTCCCTTCGCCCGGTTGCGCCCCGGTACCGTACTGGCCGAGGATGCCCATGTGGGCAATTTCGTGGAAATGAAGAAGGCCCGGCTGGGCAAGGGCTCCAAGGCTGGCCACCTGAGTTACCTGGGCGATGCGGAGATCGGCGCCAAGGTGAACATCGGCGCCGGCACTATTACCTGCAACTATGACGGGGTGAACAAGTTCCAGACCATCATCGAAGACGGCGTCTTTGTCGGCTCCGATACCCAGTTGGTGGCGCCGGTACGCATCGGCAAAAACGCGACTCTGGGGGCCGGCTCCACCGTTACCAAGGATGTGGCCGAGGCGGAGCTGGTGATAACGCGGGTGCCCCAGCGGCATGTCCCCAACTGGCCCCGACCGGTTAAAAAGAAGCCGTAAGCGTTAAGCGGTCAGCTTGAAGGAAGACCGGCGCGGCTGCGATTCCACAGCCGCGTTTTTTGATCCCGCTATCACTTCGACACGTTAACCATACGCCGCTACCAGCCAGCAACTCGGGCAGCTGATTGCTTCCAGCTTTCTTTTAGTTGATCCACTATCTTTTGATCTGCTAGCATTATGTTTCGATTCGAAATTTAAAGTAACCATGTCGAAACGTAATACCCAACAGCGCCGCCATATCATCATGACCCTGCTCAACGAGCAGGGAGAAGTCACGGTGGATGAACTGGCTCGCCACTTCGAGACCTCGGAAGTGACCATCCGCAAGGATCTGGCGGCACTGGAGAAGAGCGGCCAGTTGCTGCGTCGTTACGGTGGTGCCGTCACGGTACCCAAGGAAATGGTCGCCGAGCCCGCGGGCGAGCCGGTGTCCAAGCGCAAGCAAGCCATCGCCCGGGCGGCGGCGGCGCGGATCCGCGAGCATAACCGCATTATCATCGACAGTGGCAGCACCACGGCCGCGTTGCTGGGGGCGCTGGGGCATAAGCATGGACTGATAGTGATGACTAACTCACTCAATATCGCCAATGCCCTGCGTGAATTGGAGCCTGAGCCGACCCTGCTGATGACCGGGGGGACCTGGGATCCCAATTCCGAGTCGTTCCAGGGGCAGGTGGCGGAACAGGTATTGCGTTCCTACGATTTCGACCAGCTGTTTATCGGTGCCGATGGTATCGACATCGGCCGGGGCACCACCACTTTTAACGAACTGACCGGCCTGTCGCGGGTCATGGCGGAGGTGGCCCGGGAAGTGGTGGTGATGGTGGAGTCGGACAAGGTCGGCCGCAAGATTCCCAACCTGGAGCTGCCCTGGGCGGCGATCCACACCCTTATTACCGACGACGGCCTGTCGGCCGACGATCAACAACAACTTGAACGGAAGGGCATTAACCTGGTTATTGCTCCCGAATGCTGAGGATTTGACTATGTGCGGAATTGTAGGGGCGGTAGCCCAGCGGGACGTGGCGGAAATACTGGTGGAAGGCTTGCGCCGCCTGGAATACCGGGGCTATGACTCGGCCGGTGTGGCCATTATCGATGGTGCCGGCGAACTGGGCCGGCTGCGCCGGCTGGGCAAGGTGCAGGCCCTGGTCGACGCCCTGAACGAACAACCGCTGGCCGGTGGTACCGGTATTGCCCATACCCGCTGGGCCACCCACGGCGAGCCGTCCGAGCGCAATGCCCATCCCCATGTGTCAGGCCATATTACCGTGGTGCACAACGGCATCATCGAAAACCACGAGGAGCTGCGGGTCGAACTGCAGGCCAAGGGGTACGAATTCGTGTCCGACACCGATACCGAAGTGATTGCTCACCTGGTGCATTATCACCGCCAACACTGCGATTCGCTGTTGGCCGCCCTGCAAACCGCGGTCAAGGCGCTGCGCGGCGCCTACGGTACCGTGCTGATGGATACCCGGGATCCGTCCCGGCTGGTGGTGGCCCGCTCCGGCTCGCCGCTGGTGATCGGGCTGGGGCTGGGAGAGAACTTTATCGCCTCCGACCAACTGGCGCTGCTGCCGGTTACCCGCCGTTTCATGTTCCTGGAAGAAGGGGATGTGGCCGAAGTGACCCGTCGCGATATCCGCATCTTCGATGTGAAGGGCAACCCGGTGGTGCGCGACGAGCTGGAATCCGAGGTCTCCCACGATGCGGGCGACAAGGGCGAATACCGTCACTATATGCTCAAGGAAATCCATGAGCAGCCGAAGGCCATTACCGACACCCTGGAAGGGCGTATCACCGAGTCGGCGGTAGTGGTGGAGTCATTCGGTAACGGTGCCCGGACCATCTTCGAACAAGTCGAGCATATTCAGATCATCGCCTGCGGTACTTCCTATCATTCCGGCATGGTGGCCAAGTACTGGTTCGAGGCCCTGGCCGGCGTGTCCTGTGATATCGAAATCGCTTCCGAGTTCCGCTATCGCAAGTCGGTAGTGCGTCCGAACAGCTTGCTGATTACCCTGTCCCAGAGCGGTGAAACCGCGGATACCCTGGCCGCACTGCGCCTGGCCAAGGAATCCGGCTTTATGAGCAGCCTGGCCATTTGCAACGTGCCCGGCTCTTCCCTGGTGCGGGAATCCGATCTGGCCTTTATGACCCGGGCCGGTGCCGAGATCGGGGTAGCCTCCACCAAGGCTTTCACCACCCAACTGGCCGGCCTGCTGATGCTGGTGGCGGCGGTGGGGCGCTGCCGCGGCAACATGAGCGTCGAGACCGAAGCCGAGCTGGTCAAGGCATTGCGTTCCGTTCCCGGCCACATCAGTGAGAGCCTGGCCCTTGCCAAGGATATCGAGGTTCTGGCGGAAGAGTTTGCCGACAAGCATCACAGCCTGTTCCTGGGCCGGGGGGATCAATATCCCATCGCCATGGAAGGAGCGCTCAAGCTCAAGGAAATTTCCTATATCCATGCCGAGGCCTATGCCGCCGGTGAGCTCAAGCATGGCCCGCTGGCGCTGATCGACGCCGACATGCCGATCATCGTGGTGGCGCCCAACAACGATCTGTTGGAAAAGCTCAAGTCCAACGTGGAAGAGGTGCGTGCCCGGGGTGGAATTCTCTATGTGTTCGCCGACAAGCAGGCCGGCTTCAAGGGCGATGCCACTATGCGGGTGATGTCGCTCAACCATGTGGACGAAGTGGTGGCACCCATCGTTTATACGGTACCGCTGCAGCTGCTGTCCTACTATGTGGCCCTGATCAAGGGCACCGACGTGGACCAGCCCCGCAACCTGGCCAAGAGCGTGACCGTCGAATAACGGACGGAAAATCAGACAACCGACATGCCGGGGTTTGCCCCGGCATGTCGCTTTCGGCATGGATCCTTACTTCAGATCGAAACGATCGGCGTTCATCACCTTGGTCCAGGCTTTGACGAAGTCCTCAACGAACTTCTCCTTGGCGTCGTCCTGGGCATAGACCTCGGCATAGGAACGCAGCACCGAGTTGGAGCCGAACACCAGATCGACCCGGGTTGCCGTCCACCTGGCCGCCCCGCTCTTGCGATCACGGACTTCATAATGGTTGTTGCCGGCCGGCTTCCAGCTGTAGTTCATGTCGGTGAGGTTGACGAAGAAGTCGTTGGTCAATACACCGACCCTGTCTGTGAAAACACCGTCTTTGCTGCCGCCATGGTTGGTACCCAGCACGCGCATCCCCCCGACCAGCACGGTCATTTCAGCCGCCGTCAGGCCCATCAACTGGGTGCGGTCCAGCATCAGCTCTTCGGCGGAGACCACATAGTCTTGTTTCAGCCAGTTGCGGTAGCCGTCATGCAGGGGCTCGAGCACGGCGAACGATTCCTGGTCGGTCATCTCCTCGCTGGCGTCGCCACGGCCCGGGGCAAAGGGCACGGTAATAGCAACACCGGCGTCACGGGCCGCCTTTTCCACTGCCGCGCAACCGCCCAGCACGATGAGGTCGGCCATGCTCACCTTCTTGCTCAGCCCTGCCTGTACTTTTTCCAGTGCGTTCAGCACCTTGTGTAATCTGGAGGGCTCGTTTCCTTCCCAGTCTTTGAGCGGTGCCAGCCGGATGCGAGCCCCGTTGGCGCCTCCCCTATAGTCGGAACCACGGAAGGTGCGGGCACTGTCCCAGGCGGTGGCAACCAGCTCGGAGATGCCGAGGCCGGTGGCCAGGATCTTCGCCTTGAGATCGGCAATGTCGGCGTCGCTCAGGGTGTAGTCCACGGTGGGGATGGGATCCTGCCAGATGAGGTCCTCTTTCGGCACATCGGGACCGAGGTAACGGCTCTTTGGGCCCAGGTCCCGGTGAGTGAGTTTGAACCAGGCGCGCGCGAAGACGTCGGCTAAGTATTCCGGATCCCGGTAGAAGCGCTCGGAAATTTTGCGGTAATCCGGGTCCATCTTCATCGCCATGTCGGCGTCGGTCATGATGGGATTATGGCGGATGGACGGATCTTCCACGTCGACCGGCTTGTCTTCTTCCCTGATATCGGCGGGCTCCCACTGCCAGGCTCCGGCCGGGCTCTTTTTCAGTTCCCACTCGTGCTCGAGCAGCATCTTGAAGTAACCGTTGTCCCACTGGGTCGGGTGAGTGGTCCAGGCGCCCTCTAGGCCGCTGGTCACGGTATCGCGGCCAATGCCTCGGGTCTTGTGGTTGTTCCAGCCCAGGCCCTGTTCTTCCAGACCGGCCGCTTCGGGCTCAGGCCCCAGGTTCTCGGCATTGCCGTTGCCGTGGGTCTTGCCGACGGTATGACCGCCGGCGGTCAGCGCCACGGTCTCTTCGTCGTTCATGGCCATGCGGGCGAAGGTTTCGCGTACGTCCTTTGCCGTGCGCAAGGGATCCGGATTGCCGTCAACCCCCTCAGGATTAACGTAGATAAGTCCCATCATCACCGCGGCCAACGGGTTTTCCAGGTCGCGTTCACCGGAGTAGCGGCTGTTGGGACCGCCGCTGGGCTCTAGCCATTCTTTCTCTGAGCCCCAATAAATGTCTTTCTCCGGGTGCCAGATATCGGCACGGCCGCCGCCGAAGCCGAAGGTTTTCAGGCCCATGGACTCGTAGGCCATATTGCCGGCCAGGATCAGCAGATCGGCCCATGACAGCCGATTTCCGTATTTTTTCTTGATGGGCCACAGCAGGCGGCGGGCCTTGTCGAGGTTGACGTTGTCCGGCCAGCTGTTCAGCGGCGCGAAGCGCTGGTTGCCGGTACCGGCACCACCCCGGCCATCGGCAATACGGTAAGAACCGGCAGCGTGCCAGGCCATGCGGATCATCAGGCCGCCGTAGTGGCCCCAGTCTGCCGGCCACCAGTCCTGACTATCGGTCATCAGGGCACGCAGGTCCTGCTTGACCGCTTCCAGATCCAGCTTCTTGAATTCCTCCGCATAATCGAAGTTTTCTCCCAGCGGGTTGGTCTTGGTGTCATGCTGGTGAAGAATGTCCAGGTTCAGTGCCTTGGGCCACCAATCAATATTGGATGCCCCGGTTGCGGTATGGCCACCGTGCATGACGGGGCATTTTCCGGAAGAACTAGTGCTGTTCTGACTCATGCTCAACTTCCCTTTCACTGGGTGGTTTCTTACTTATAGCCCAAGATAAAGGGCCTGTAAGTCGAACTTGTTTCTGAGAGGATAGACTATCCAGAAAATTCGTTATTTTCTAAATTAGTTGATCTTTACTTTGGCTCTGGTTGGCAACCTATGGATTGGAGGTCGGGGGATAGGCTAGCTCCGTAGGGCCGGATATCTAAAATCCTGGAGTAACAGCGGCTCTATTTCACTGACCGGCATGGGCTTGGCCAGTAAGTAGCCCTGGCCTTCATCACAGCTCTGCCGACTCAGTTGCTGGAGTTGGTATTCGTCTTCTATGCCTTCGGCGATCACGGCAATCTTCATGTTGTGGGCCAGGGTGATGATGGAGCCGACGATAGCCGTGTCTTCCTCCTGTCGGGCCAGGTCCTGGATAAAAGACTTGTCGATTTTCAGCCGGTGGATGGGAAAACGCTTGAGGTAGGCGAGGGATGAATAGCCGGTGCCAAAATCATCGATCGCCAGTTTGACGCCCAGCCGGTTCAGTGAAGTCATGGTCGCTACTGCCATTTCCATTTCTTCCATCAGCATGCTTTCGGTAATTTCCAGCTCTATCGTAGCGGGGTCCAGTTTCAGCTCTCTGAGCAATACGGCGATATCCTGTACCAGCCCTGGCTGCCGGAACTGACGGGCCGACAGGTTGATGGCCATGCGCATCGAACCCAGGCCGGCAGTATGCCACCGCTGCAATTGACGGCAGGCGGTAGTCAGTATCCACTGACCCAAGGGTAATATCATGCCGGTCTGTTCCGCCAGGGGAATGAAATCAATGGGATAAATTAACCCGGTTCCGGGCTTGTTCCAGCGGACCAGGGCTTCCACTCCAACCATCTTGCCGTCACTCAGTCGAAACTGGGGCTGGTAGTGCAGTACCATCTGATTCTTTTCCAGTGCCTGGTGCAGCTCCCCGCTGATCTTCATCATGTTCACGGCGCGAATATTCATGCCGCTTTCGAACAATTGCACCTGGTTACGTCCTTTTTCCTTGGCCTGATACAGTGCGGTGTCGGCGTGCTGCATCAGGGCTTCCATGCTGGTGCCATGCTGGGGGTAAAATGCCACTCCTATGCTGATGCTGGTGTAGAGACTTTGCCCCCGGATCAGCACCGGTTTGGCGAAGGCATCGACGATGCGCTGGGCGGCGGCCCTGGCCTGCTGTAATGAAAGGGTATTGGTCACCAGCAGGATAAATTCGTCACCGCCAAAGCGGCAGAGAATATCCTCTTTTCGGCTATGGCGGCGGAGTCGCTTGGCGGCAATCTGCAGAAATTCATCGCCGACCTGGTGCCCCAGGCTGTCGTTGATTTGTTTGAAGCGGTCGAGGTCGATAAACAGCATGGCCATGCTGGCGCAATGACGTTCGGCCCGGGAATGGGCCTGCCGGAACAGCTCGGTGAACAGTGTACGGTTGGCCAGTCCGGTCAGGGGATCATAATGTGCCATTCTCTGCAGCTGGTTCTGGGTTTCCTTGAGCATGGATATATCGGAGAACACCGCCACATAATGCCGTTTACCCGGCTCGGCGGTATTCAATGCGGTGACCGACAGCCAGATCGGATAAGGGATGCCTTCCTTGCGCAGGGCGGAAGCCTCCCCCCGCCAGTAGCCTGCCGAATTGAGGGTTTGCCACATGGTCATCAGCAGTCGATCACTGCTTTGCAATTGGAGTACAACCCCGGGTTTTTTGTGGAGCATTTCCTCCGGCTGGTAACCGCTGATATTGGTGAAGGCGTGATTGGCGTAAACCAGCCGCAGGCGATGATCGAAGACAAGCACGGCCTCCATGATGTTCTTCAGTACCAGATCATTGAGCTCCAGGGATGCCCTGGCCTGTTTCAGCGGGGTGATATCCTGACCCTGGGCCAGTACCGCAACTACCGAATCTTGCTCGTATACCGGCGCCAGGGTCCAGATTTGATGTTGGCGATCTTTGCTGCCGTGGGTCAGGCTGGCTTCAACGCCACTGATGATATGGCCTCTGGTGACTTGGGAGATAGCCTGATGGAGCGGTGCCAGCTGTTGCGGGCTGAAGTGATCCGACAGTGGGGTGCCGATCACGGCGTCGGAGTGTCCTTCGAATAACAGTACGGCGGCCGGATTGATGGCCTGGATGCGGTTATGCCCGTCCAGGATAATGGTCAGGGAGTTGGCCGAGTTGAACAGGTTGGCCAGCTCACGTTCTCTTCTGTGCAGAATTTCGACCATTTCCTCCAGGCTTTGGCCAAGAAAGTTGAATTCCGCGATCTGTCCCGGTTGAAAATGTGCCGGCAGACCCTGGCCGATATGTTCGGCAAAGTCGGTCAGCCGGGCCAGGGGAGCGGCGATCAGTCGCATGGTGTAAAAGGCGGGTAGCAGGGCTGCCGCCAACACCAGCACCAGGGCGAGCAGACCGTGATGCCAATAAGCCTGGCGCAGCTGTCGGGTGGCTTGATTGTCCGTTACCAGCAGGGCCTGCAGGGTGGTTTCCTCACCCAGTTGCAAGGGCTGGGCACTAAAATGGTGGTCTCGCACCTGGCCCTGGGAGGCGGCGTCAGCCAGTATGGAGTTCAGTATATCCCGGGCCAGGGTATTACCGCTGGCAGGAGGGCCAAGCAGGTTGCCCTGATGTAGCAGCCGGATATTCATCTGCTCCAGCCCCTGACCGAGCAGGTTGAGCAGTGTCAGGTTATCGTCTAGTACCACGCCGCCCAGCAGGCTTCCTTCAATCCGCCCCGAATCGTTGGCGATGATGGGGTAACGGTGCAGCAGGACGGTCGGAGATGGCTCCAGTTGAACCAGAACCCATTGCTGATCCTGGTTGGCGGCTTCAACCAGTACGGCTTCGTGCGGTGCCAGATCATAGTAGGGGGAGTTGAGGTTCAGCCAGGCATTACCCTGGCGTAGCAGCATCAGAATATCCAGATGCTCCCCATCGGGCTTTTCCAGGATGGAGTGCAAGACGGCCTCTGCTTCGCCCTGCTCTCCGTTTGCCATCAGGGAGGCCAGGCCTGCGTGTTCGGCCGTCGCCGACAGTAGGGTATAGAGCCTGTTGAGGTAGGTATCCAGATTGATTTGCAGCCGGCTTTTTGCCTGCTGGAATTGGCCTTGTATGTTTTCATCCATGATGCGGGAGGAGCTGTAGTAGGTCAGGCCGAGCAATGCCAGGGCCAAGACCATAAAAGCGGGAAGCAGGGCCAGCAGGATCCGTCGCAACAAGCGAGTGGCTTTGGGCGGGTTAACGGGAGTAGCGGAATGCATAGGCTTTCAGCCGCTCGAGTTCGGTCCGTGGCGTGTCTTTGGTGACAATCACGAATTCACCTGAATAGACACCGGGGATCAGCTCCGCTTTTCCTTCCCAATCGAGGCGAATCGCTTCGGCAATGGCCACTCCGCTGTCATCATTCATCCGCATCACGGTCAGATCCAGATCTCCCTGCTGCAAGGCCGCCAGTTCCTCCTGTCCTCCACCCCAGCCGTTAACCATGATCCCGGCGGTATTGTCGGTCTGTTTCAGGGCCTGGATTGTCGCCAGGGCGATATCGGTGGTGCTGGCATAGATAAGGTTTATGTTCGGTATGTCGGACAGGGCCTGCAGTACCGCCGACTCGATTTTTTGTGGGTCCAGGTCCGTATAAACCCGCTGGCGCAGGTGAAAACGAGGATCGTCGGATACCTGCCGGATGAATTCGTCTCCCCTGGCCATACTCACATGGCCTCGCGTTCCGTACAGCATCAGGTAATGTATCGGAGGGGAGGCTAGTTGCGATAGCGTGGCTGCCAACTGATGGGTTCCCTGGGCGTGGTCGAACCCTACATAGAGCAGGGGTTGCTGCTGTTGCCAGTGTTTCAGTGGCGTGGTGATATTTTGCAGTATCAGCTTGGGACGACCGCGGGCCAGTAATTTCTCTATCAATACCTGGTGGCGTCGGGAATCCAGGGTGAGGATCAGGTAATCGGGATCTTGTGCCAGTATGTCGGCCAGTTGCTGCTCCTGTTCCCTCACCGGGCTGTGAGGGGAGTTGAAATGATAGTCGAGCCGGTAGGGTAGGGCTATTTCGTCCAGGCGGGCCGAGATACTCTGCTTGTTACGGCGCCAATAGTCGGAAACCTGGTCGCCGGGGGTAATCATGGCGATCTGTACCTGCCGGTCGATGCCGCCTTGCCAGCGAATGGCGGGATCCCTGATCCGCTGGACGAAAGGCGCCATGCGTGACTGCTGTTCCGGAAAGCGGGCCAGATAGTCCTGCAATGACCAATACTCCTGCTGTCCGGCATGTCCCGGCCAGGAAAAAAGTAATACGATTGTTACCCAGCGGGCAAACCAACTCGATACCGGCATCTATCCGTGTGCTCACCTTTTATTTTTAATGAGTGTAGCTCACCCGAGTCTTTGTGCCGGGTGTCGGGCTTGAGTCCTGTTTGGCACGGTACCTGAGCGGAGAGCGGCCGTTTCTTTCCTGTCGAAGGGGGCAGCACAATATGTTAGGTACCCGAAGAGGCAGTAGTGGAAAAAACGGCCGTTTTATGATAATTCTGGCGAACATTTCTTCAGTATGATGATATTGAGACGTTTGTCGCCGGGCGCCGATTCTTCGGTGTCGGCATCCCTTCCTGGCTATATCGGTAGTAAATAAAGATGACAGTGTTTGAGCATGTGCTGGTAATTGTGCTGTTGGTCGCGATCAGCTCGTTTTTTTCCATTTCTGAAATTGCCCTGGCGGCAGCCCGTAAGATGAAACTTCGGCTGATGGCCTCTGATGGCGATGCCAATGCCGAGAAAGTGCTGTTGCTGCAGGAGCAGCCCGGTAACTTTTTTACCGTAGTACAGATCGGTCTCAATGCTGTGGCCATCCTGGGAGGGATTCTGGGGGAAGCAGCCTTTACGCCTTTTGCGAAAGCTGTACTCGGCTTCTTCTTCGATGGCGCCTGGGTAGATAAAACAGCCTTTATTCTGTCGTTCTTTATCGTAACTTCACTGTTTATCCTGTTTGCCGATCTGATGCCCAAGCGACTGGCGATGATAGCGCCGGAGCGCGTCGCCGTGACGGTAGTCAGGCCCATGGGGTTCTTCATTGTGGTGCTCAAGCCGCTGGTCTGGTTTTTCAACGGCCTGGCCAACCTGTTTTTCCGTCTGTTTCGGGTACCAACCATGCGTAATGACGAAATTACGCCGGAAGACATCATCGCCATGATGGATGCCGGGGCTCAGGCGGGGGTGCTGCAGGAGCAGGAGCACCACTTGATCGAAAACGTGTTCGAGATGGAATCGCGTACCGTGACCTCTGCCATGACAACTCGCGAGAGTCTGATTTTCTTTACCCTTGCCGAAAGCCAGGACAGCATCAAGGCTAAAATTGCCGAGCATCCCCACGCCAAGTTTCTGGTCTGCGAAGAGAGCCTTGATCGGGTGGTGGGCTATGTGGATTCCCGCGATATCCTGATGCAGGTGTTGCACCAGCAGCCTATATCCTTGCAGAAAGAGGGCATCATCCGTACCCCCTTGATCATCCCCGACACCCTCTCCATGTATGAAGTACTGGAGCATTTCAAAACCACGGGCGAGGATTTTGCGACCATCATGAACGAGTATGCGCTGGTGGTGGGCATTATCACCCTGAAGGACGTGATGAGTATCGTGATGGGAGAGCTGGTTCAGACCCAGGAGGAGCAGATTGTTTCCCGGGATGAAAACTCCTGGCTGGTGGAGGGGCTGACTCCGCTGGAGGATGTAATGCGGGTACTGAATATTGACGGTTTTCCCAGTGATGAAAACTACGAAACCATTGCCGGCTTTATGATGTATATGTTGCGCAAGATCCCCAAACGAACCGATTTTGTACTGCACTCAGGGTACAAGTTTGAAGTCGTCGATATCGACAGTTACAAGATCGATCAGTTGCTGGTGACTCGGATTGGCTCATCCGAGCCTGCTTTGGAAGAGAAAAAGCTGTAAAAAACGACGTTATGCTCGAGTTTTGTTCAGGTGAGTGTAAAAGTGATGTTTTTCACAAAAAAGCCCTTGCGCAAAAAGCGCGGCTGCCTATAATGCGCATCCACTGACACGGCGCAACACGCCGGGTCACAAGCGAAAAAGAAACTTCGGTTTTAACGCTT